>JAFUBE010000427.1 GCA_017460365.1 Eggerthellaceae bacterium | reverse complement strand
GCGCTCTTGCGCGCGTCGGGCATGACGGCGAGCCTGTCGGGAAACGCGCGCTCGGCGAGCGCGAGCGCCTCTGCCGCCGTGGCCGGCAGGTCCAGGGTCTCGAGCACCGATGCGCGTGCAAGCGCCCCCTGGGCCTCGCGCTGCGCCTCCGCCGCCATCGAGTTGGCCTGCCTTAGGTGGTATTCGAGCGTCGACGCCTTCGACTCCGCGGCTTCCAGCTGGGACCGGAGCGACTCTATCTGCGCGGTCAGCTCCGCCGCATCGTGGCTTTCGCCGATGCACGAAACGCTGGCGCCGGGCGCCGTCGATGGACCAGAATCGCCGCCCTGGCTTTCCCCGGCGCCTTCCCCGGACCCGGCGCTGGCTTCGCTGGCATCCCCGTCGTCACCTGCCACAATGTGCGCAACCTGTTCGGTGCCGACGTCGTCGCGCGACTCTACATCCGGCTCCTCAGGCGGCGCGGCCCCTTCCGCATCCACAGCGGCGCTGCTGGCCGGCTCTTCGGCCAGCCTCGCGGTTATGCGCAATCCCCTCGGCCCTTCGGCGGCGTCCATCTCGCTAATGCCGTGGAACAGGAGGCCGAGCGCGTCGGCGGCGAGCAGCATCACGGCCTCCTCGTCCTCGAAGGGCGAGAAGATCTCGTCGTGCAGCCCGTTGTCGATGCCGGCCAGGCACCTGCCCCGGAGCAGCTCGCGCTCTGCCACGGACAGATCGACCGCATCGGCCAGCGTATCGCCCGAGAGCACGAGCCTCGACTCAGCGGGCATGCGCAGCCCCGTCTTCAGTCCCACGGCCACGAGCAGGAACACGTCGTAGCCCCGGTCCAAGTCGTGCGACGGATACATGAACAGAGCGTCGACGGGGTTCCCGTAGAGGTCGGCTCCCCAGGGGCGAATGTCTGCGAGCAGACACAGCGGCAGGAGCTCGCGCACCGAATCGAGCTTTGCGGTGAGGGTCTCGATACCTGATTTCCGTGCGCGGTCTAACAGCGCTCCGTCGAACGAGAGCGTGGCCGGGCGGGAATCCCACGCCGCCATGAGGCCCGGGAAGACCGGCGGATCGTCGGCCTTGCACCCGAGCTCGGCGCGGCGTCTCTCATCCAAGGCCCTTATGAGGGCTTCCTGCTGCAGCGCGGGCATGAACCCCGCTTCGGCGAGGCGCTCCCCGGCGCTGCCGAGCCTTCCCTCCACGAGCGACGAGATCGAGCGCATGTCGTCGAGGTTCGCGCCGGTCCACGCCGCCCCCGCGTCGCGGCGAACCTTCTGCACCACCTTGTCGAAGAACGTCTTGCGCTGCACCATGCCGTCCCAGCTCTAATCGGATTCGCGTCCATTGTACGCCTCCGCCACGCCCATCCCTGGCCCAAATCAGGCCACCTGGGGAACGGACGCCACGGACGCCGCGACGCCGCCGCACCAAGTTCACCCGCCATTCGCCAGGCACGGGCTTTCGCGAAACCCCGCACACGCCCTTTTGCGAGATGCCGCGAGGGCAAGGGCTGCGTAGTACAATCGCCTGCGTGGGCGGCCTGCATCTTAGTATCGGAAAACAAAGCGTTGCGGGCCGCCCTGATGCACTGGGCCCAGCCATGTGGGCGCACGTTCCTTGCGGTGGCGCTCGCGTCCGCATACGCACGTTTACCCCTCTTCCTCATGCACGGGCCTTCTGTCCTGCCGATAGATGGTTTCCGACGGTCCATTCAACTGAACTGGCCGAGCTTCAATCGTCGTCGGAATCATCGTTGTTGCAGTTGGGCCTACGGCCATAGCGATGCGGTACGGCGCGGTGTAACGAACCTGCTCCGTCTCGCCTTCGGTTGGCTTTAGTACGGGGTGCATCTCTTGCGAAAAGCCTATTTCTGCCACTTCCTCGGCCTGTTGCTGACCCGATTCTTCAACCAGCAGCATGCAGGCGTCCGCCCGCCCAGTGCACGCACCTAAACCACCTTGTCTTCATTCGCAGCCGCAGCTCGCCGCCTTGCCACTCGTCAGCTCATTCAGCCGCACGATCGCGTGTTGCCCTTCCCGAGCAGGGCACCGGAGCTTAATGCGGCTTGCTCTTGACGCGCCTTGCTAGCCACACTCGCCGCAGCTACTGGCTTTGCCAGATTTCAGATCGTGCACGGACACCTCCACCACGCGGTCGCAATCGCACAGGCACCGCCATACCGCGCTCCCTCGATCGCTCCTCCCGACCGGGTTCACCGCGTACAGTTTGCCGAAGCGCTCCCCCGCGATGTCCTTGGCTCGCGGCCTCTTCCGAGCGCAGCCGCAGCTGGAGGTGCCATTGTGCTTCAAGTCGTGCGAGGTCACCTGACAGATGTTCCCGCAGTCGCACGCGCATTCCCAAAGCGCGTAGGTCCCCCGCGATCCCACCCGCTGGCGCACAACGAGCTTGCCGAACCGGCGCCCAGTGAGATCGTCGACTCTGCCCCCGCTTCGCCCGGGCCCGTACAGGCAGCCGCACGACTTGGTCCGACCGGACTTCAAGACGTCTGCCGTCACCTCCGTCGTGTTTCCGCAATCGCACGCGCACTCCCATAGCGCATGACCGCGCCTGTTGCCCACCTGGCGCACCGCGACCAACTTGCCGAAACGCTGGCCGGCTAGGTCCTCGCCGCGTTGCACGCGCGTCAGGCACCCGCACGACTTGGTCCTGTCCAATTTCAAGCGGCGCGCCGAAACCTCGACCTCGTTGCCGCAATCGCATCGGCAGCGCCACACGACCGACCCCGATTTCCTCTGCTCGGTCGGCTCCAAGGCGACCAGGTGCCCGAAGCGCTGGCCCGGTTACAGTTCACACCCCTCGTGACTTAGGTCTGCGCTTGCCTTAGAAAAATCCACGCGCGAGAAAGCGCATCGGCGCCTTCGGCGGGAGGGCTTCCGTCGCGCGCGTTTTAGAAGGCGCGCTCCGCGCGCTGCCGCTGCG
>JAFUBE010000426.1 GCA_017460365.1 Eggerthellaceae bacterium | reverse complement strand
TCTTGGGGTCCCACCAGCTCTCCACTACCGACAGGTTGGTCTTGCCGCTCTTCTGGCGCGTCTGCTTCAGGTGCATGTTCCCTCCTCGCTCACCCTGGTATTACACCACGATACGCCAGAATCCGCGAGCGTTAACATTCTTGAAATTTGACATGGAAAAAGCCCCTGACCTGGGGCGAGCGAAGAAATCTTAGAGGCTATGCTGCGGAACTATGGCGCGGCTGCTTCTACCATCCGACCGACCGCGGTTGGGAAGCGTACCGCGTCGAATCCACCTCTCGCGACCGCGCGTAACCGCCCCACTTGCCGCCAGACCCAAACCGGGGCAGTCCGCGCGGTCGCGGGAAGCGGCATGCTGTGCGGGTGAGCGGCATTTACCCAGTGTGAACGAATGTGTGGCACTTCGGCTTCGGGGTTCTACGATGAATTTGCTGTGCTATAGTGAAGTTTCCAAAGGCAAGGAGGCTTTCATGGATATCGCTGGCGTAGTGAACATCATTTTGCCCATAATTTTCTGTCTCGTGGGCGTTGCGCTCATCGTGTTTGTCGTCGAGCTGATCAAGTTGCTGAAGAGCGTTCGCGGAACGGTCGACGGCCTGGGTCCCACGTTGGAGAACGTCGAGAACATCACCACGAACATCCAGCCTACGCTTGCCAAAGTCGATCCGCTTATGGACCGCGTGCAGCTCACGGTTGATTCCGTGAACCTCGAGATGATGCGCGTCGATCAGATTCTCGAAAACGTTGCCGACATTACCGAGACGGCGTCGTCGGCTACGCAGGCGGTCGATAACATCACGGCCGCGCCGCTCAAAGCCGTGAACAGCGTTGCCGATCGGGTGCGCAACGTGCTTGGCCCGAGGAACGCGAGCGACGAATCCGAGCAACTCGGTAGCCAGCGCGACGCTATCGAGAAGACGCTTGCAGACTACAAGGCGGCCGAGAAAGCCGATGCCCAGGCGAGTGCTCCCGCTGAGGAAAAACCGCAGCCCGAGCATGCAGCGGAAGCTCCGAAGAGCTACGTGAAGGATTCCGCTGACGGCGAAGAGCCTGTGATCGACCCGAAGGTCATCGCGGAGAGCTCGTTCTTCGATGAAGGCCCTGATGCAAGGTAATACCGAGATAGAAACCAAAGAGGGCAGGGCGCGCTACCGGCTCACGATCGTATGGATGTGGGTCGGTATCATTGTTCTCTGCGGCGTTGGCGTGTTCCTGTCGGGCGTTTTGTCAAACGCCATCGGCATCGTCATTTGGGCGGTCGTGTTCGTCTTCCTCCTGCGCGGTCCCGTGAACTGGCTCGATGCGCACGGCGTGAACCGAACCGTCGGCACCGTCATCGCGTATATCATGCTCATAGCGTTGATTGCGCTTCTGATTTTCGCCATATTCTCGCCGGTCGTCGGCATCGGCGCGCAGTTTGAGGAGCTTCTGAAGAGCCTGCCGAGTTATATTCAGGCGTTCCAGGATTGGGCGACGAACTTGTACGGGCAGTATGCCGACATCCTGCAAAGCGACACCGTCCGCCAGTGGGTGTCTGACGCCAGCGCCCAGATCGGCAGTTTCGTGCAGTCGTTCGCCTCGACGACCGCGTCGGGTTTGGTTGCGGCGGGCGGTGCGGTGGCGAATATCGCGCTGGTTGTCGGCTTTGCGCTGGTCATCGCGTTCTGGATGCTTATCGAGTTGCCGAATTTGGGGCGCGAGGTGAACCGCCTGATCGGCGAAGAGCGCCGCGCAGATGCCAACATGATTCACCTCACGGTGACGCGCGTCATGGGCGGCTATTTGAAAGCTACGATCATCCAATGTGCGATCATCGGCGTGGCGTGCGGAATCCTGTTCTGGATACTCGGCGTGCCGAGCCCCGCCGCTCTTGCTGTGATCACGGGGTTGTTGAACATCATTCCCATCATCGGCCCCTGGCTCGGCGGTGCGCTCGCGTTCGTTGCCAGCGTTATCACCAGCCCGGTGGTCGGAATCGCCGCGCTCATCGGCACCATCGTCATCCAGCAGGTCATCTACACGTTCGTTTCGCCGAAGCTCATGGGCGATTCGGTCGACATTCATCCCGCGATCACGTTCATAGCCCTTACGGCGGGCGCGGGCATCGGCGGAGCGATGGGCGGGCTGATCGGCTCGCTCGTGGGCGCCCTGCTGTCTATCCCGTTGGTCGCCATGGCGAAGTCGTTCTTCGTGTACTATTTCGAGAAAAAGACCGGGCGTCAGATCGTGGCGGAAGACGGCGTGTTCTTCCGCGGCACCCCGTCGGCCGAAGGAGAGGTCGATCCCGTAGTCGACGCAACCGCTCCTGCATCTGCCGAACCCCCGAGCGTTACAGGTCGCATCCGCGGCCTAACCGGCAAGATTCCCAAGATCGACGATCCCGACGATCGGTAAACCACGCCGCCAGGCCCGAGACGGAAACTGCCCCACTTACTG
>JAFUBE010000425.1 GCA_017460365.1 Eggerthellaceae bacterium | reverse complement strand
CGTGCTGCTTGCCGCCATCCACTTTGCAATGGGAGTCGCGCTCACGGCGTCGACCCTGTCGGTGCAGAAGCGCGCAGGCGTCGCCTATTGGCGGCAGAACAAGCGCTTCTGGACGGTACGCATAAGCGGCCTCGCAATCGCCGTCTTCGTTATCTGCCACGTTCTCATATTCGCCAATTTCGACCCCGACGCACCCGTCCGCCTTGCGTATTTCGGACCGCTTCAGTTCGCGGCGAATCTGCTTATGGTGGTGTCGCTTCTCGTTCACATGCTCGCGAACCTGCAGCCGCTCATGATTTCGTTCGGCGTGCCAAGCCCTCCTGCGCGCGCGGCTGACGTCGCCGTTGTCGTTGCGTTGCTCCTGCTCGTCGCCGCGATCGCGTTCGTCGTGTATTTCCTACGTTGGAGCGTGGTTTAGATGAAGCGCGTGAACATCATCGGAGCTGGGTTGGCGGGGCTTTCGTGCGCGCTCACGCTCGCGCGATTCGGCGTGCCTTCACGCCTCGTGTCGCCGCAGCCGTCAGAGCGGGCGCAGTCGGTCATGGCCGAAGGCGGCCTGAACGCCGTGCTCGACGTCATGGGAGAGGCCGACACGCTTGAAGAGCACTTCGAAGACACGATGCGCGGCGGTTGCTATCTGGCCGATCCGAACGCCGTCTGGGGCATGGTGTGCGAAGCTCCCGAAATCGTGCGCGACTACATCGCCCTCGGCGTGCCCTTCCAGACGGAAGGCGGCCGGCTCGTACAGCGGAATTTCGGCGGCCAGAAGAAGAAGCGCACCGTGTACGCGAAATCGAGCACGGGAAAGGTGCTCGTGACGTCGCTGGTCGATGCCGTGAGGCGCCTGGAAGCGCAAGGCGTCGTGGAACGCCTCGCTTGGCACGAGCTTTCGGGGCTGTCGATCCATGGTGGAACGTGTAACGGCGCCTGGATTCGCGATGCGTGCCTCAATCAGATGTCGTTTGCGCCAGGACCGGTCGTCATCGCGTGCGGGGGGTACGCCGGCATCTTCGGCAGTCGAAACACCGGCACCACCGTGAACACCGGCGACGCTACGTCGCTCGCGTACGCATCGGGTGTCGAGCTCGCGAACCTCGAGTTCGTGCAGTATCACCCGACGACCGTGCTTATTACCGGCAAGCGCATGCTGATCACCGAGGCGGCGCGCGGGGAAGGCGGACGCCTGTACACCGTGCGCAACGGCGAGCCGTGGTACTTCATGGAGGAAAAATACCCGGAACTCGGCAACCTCATGCCGCGCGACGTGGTGTCGCGCGAGGAAGAAGCCGTCATGGCCGACCCGACGTGCTCAGGTGTCGTGTGGCTCGACATGCGCGGGCTCACAAGGTCGGTGTGGAACGATCGGCTGTCGGACCTGCGCAACGAGATCATCCATTACCTAAGGATCGATCCTGCGCGCGAACCGGTGCCGGTCGAGCCTGGAATTCACTACTGCATGGGCGGCATTTGCGTCGATGCGGGACATCGCACGAACGTCGCGAACCTGTATGCGGCGGGGGAGTGCGCGGCGCAGTATCACGGCGCGAATCGGCTTGGTGCGAACTCGCTGCTCGGAGCCACATACGGCGGCCGCGTGGCGGCGCGCAGCGTAGTCGCCGACTTCGATTCGTTCGATTGGCCCGACGAGCCAGCCGAGATTCCAAACGACCTCGTCATAGGCCCTCTGGAAACGCCGACCTGCGACAGCTCGGTCGACGCGCGCATTCACGAACTGCTCGGTGCGTCCATGGGCATGAAGCGAGACGAAGCTTCGCTGAAAGCGGCTCTTCGCGATCTCGACCTTATCGACGCTTCAGGCGCTACCGGCAGGGCGCGCAACCGGGTTTCGTTCGCGAAGGCTATCGTTGCCAGCGCGCTCTCGCGTGAAGAGAGCCGTGGAGCGCATTTCAGGGCCGATTTCCCCCAGACCCGCGAAGACATGCGCGCAACGACGGTCTGCTCCTTCGACGGGGTGGGGCCTCAGATTCAGCAGCGACCGATTCCCGAAAAGCGCTTGGGAGGCGATGCTTCGTGAGAAAGCTCATCGACGTTGCGCGCCAATCCCCGATACCCGGCTCGAAACCGTATCACCAAACCTTCGCATACGAGACCGAAGACGAAACGGCAACCGTTGCGACGGCGCTGCGCGAACTCAACGCGAGCCCCGAGCTTCTCGACGCCGACGGCAACGTGGCCGACCCCATCAACTGGGAATGCAGTTGCCTCCAGAAGAAATGCGGTGCCTGCGCCATGGTGATTGAAGGGGTTCCGCGCGCTGCGTGCGATACGAAGCTCGCCGATTTCAAAGGCTCCACGGTTCATCTCGAGCCGCTTCGCAAGTTCCCCGTGGTAACCGACCTCGTCGTCGACAGATCGGCGATATTCGACCGCCTGCGCGAACTCGAGGTTTGGCTCGAAGAAGACGTGGAGCTGCCGCGCCGCCGGAACGCGATAGCCTACGAAGCGTCGCGGTGCCTCCAGTGCGGCTGCTGCCTCGAGGTTTGCCCGAACTTCAGCACAGACGGCCCCTTCGCGGGCATGGCCACGATGGTGCCCCTTGCCCGCTTGCTCGCCGAAGCGTCTGGAGACGAAAAGCGCGCCCTCGCACAGGTCCACCGAAACGCCGTCGTTGCCGGCTGTGGAAAATCCCTCGCATGCCGCGCGATCTGCCCCGCCGGAATCGACATCGCCAACCTGATGTCCCGCTCGAACGCCGCCGCCCTTTGGCACCGGTGGTGAACCATTCCCAGCTTTGCCAGCTAGCGCTCCGCTCCCGCTTCCCGCCGTTCCCGAAACGCTCGGCCTGCCCCGCTTACTGCCAGACCCAAAGTGGGGCAGTAAGTGGGGCTGGCAGTTCGGGCGAGTTCCCCGCTGCAATCCTATCCGAGGGCGGGCAACGGGGCGCACTGCAGAGCGTGCCAGATTCTGTCTGGCAGGAAGCGAGCACTACATGCTTCCCAATCCATGCAAGTTATATTAGACTAACTATTATACGAAAACGTGAAAGGAATATGATGAAAGGCAATCTGGCCTCCAAGGCTCTCAATATCATCGTGGCGGTGCTTGGCGTGGTGCTCGTGGTCGGCGCGATGACCTTCGCGGGTCCGTGCGTGCACGACGACGGTTCTGCTTCGGTGTGCCACACAGCACAAATCGCCATTATCGCCGGTGGCGTGGCTGTCGCTGTTCTATCGGTCGCATCACTGCTTATCGGGAATTCGAGGGTGGTTGGCGTGCTCTCGATCGTCGCAGCCGCTTGCGGCGTGTTCGTTGCCGTCGCGCCGGGAAACGCGTTCCCGCTGTGCATGATGGCCACGATGCACTGCAGGCTGGTCATGCAGCCGTTCGCGCAATTCGCAGGCATCGCCATTGCCGCCGTGTCCCTTATCGCGGGCGTCCGCGCTCTTAGAATGAGCTCATAGGGGGCGAAGGAGATGAACATTGCTCAGCTGGCGCGTGCCAACCTGCGCCACAACATCGGACGCAGCGCCGGGCTTGCGGTCCTCGTAGCCGCTCTCGCTTTCGTGGCGCTCGGCGGCGCGTTAGTCACGATGAGCTTGCAAAACGGGCTGGCCAGCCTCGAAGCGCGGCTCGGCGCCGATATACTCGTGGCTCCCAACACGGCTAAATCGCAGACGAATCTGGAAGAATTGCTCATCGACGGCGTTCCCGGCGGATTCTACATGGACAAGTCGTATGTGGAAAAAGTCGCGGCCGTCGAAGGCGTCGAGAAGGTTTCGCCCCAGTATTATCTGGCCACGGTGAAGGCTGGCTGCTGTTCCATGCCCGTTCAGATCATCGGCTTCGATCCTGAAACCGATTTCTCGATCCGTCCGTGGATAGCGCGATCGTACAGCAGCGAACTGGGGCCGAGGGATGTGGTGACCGGCTGTAATATATCGGGAACGGCGGGATCTACCGTCATGTTCTACGGCGTAGAATGCCGCATCGTGGCGAGGCTCGACGAAACCGGCACTGCGCTCGACAATGCGGTGTTCGCAACGAACGAAACGCTGAGGGAGCTCATCGATGCTTCGGGCAAGCAGAACCTCGGCGTACTCGACGACAAAGACCCCGAAGAAGTAGTGTCCACGATCCAGGTGAAGGTCGCGAACGGCTATCAGGTATCCGACGTTGCCGACTACATAAACCTGTACGTTCGAGGCGTTTCGGCGGTTTCGACGAAATCTATGACATCGGGAGTCTCGGATGGCGTCGCCGGCGTGAGCGCGGTCATAGGGGCCGTGATGGCGGTTCTCTGCATCATCGCGCTTGTCGTTCTCGTCGTGTCGTTCACGGTTGCAGGCCGTCATAGGACCCGCGAATTCGCAGTGCTGCGCGTCATCGGCGCCACGCGTTCGATGCTCTCGCGGCTGGTCATAACCGAATCGGTCATCGTGAGCGCGCTCGGCGCGCTTGCAGGCTGCGCTTTTGCGCTTGCTGGAATGTTCTCCTTCGGGGGAGCGATAGAGCAGGCGCTCGGGCTACCGTTCCTGGCGCCCGCAACGCCGCAGGTCGTGCTCGCCACGTTGCTCGTGTTCGCCGTTGCGCTGCTTGCCGGACCGGTTGCATCGGTGTTTTCAGCTCGGAAACTCGCACGCGTCGACGCAGGCCAGACGCTGCGCTCAGAGTAGATTCGGAGATAGTGCACCATGTTGAAAGCTGAAGGTTTGTCGAAGCAGTTCTTCCGCAAGGGGCGCGAGTCAGCGCGTTATTTCGATGCCGTCTCGTCCTGCGATCTCGAAATATCGTCTGGTGAGGTCGTGGTTTTGAGCGGGCGTTCCGGTTCGGGCAAGTCAACGTTGCTGAACATGCTCGCCGGGCTGCTCATGCCAACAGAGGGATCGGTCGAGTTGGATGGCCGCAGCCTTTACGAGCTCGACGACAAGGCGCTGAGCTCTTTGCGAAACGCCTCCTTCGGCGTGATTCCCCAAGGCCAAACCGCAGTGCACAGCCTATCGGTGATCGAAAACGTGAAGCTACCCTACGAACTGTACCGGACGGACGACGCCGCCGAGGAAAAGGCCATGACGTTACTCGAAGAAATGGGCATCGCCAATCTGGCAGACAGCTTCTCCAGCGAGCTTTCCGGCGGCGAGCTCAGGCGCATGGCGATAGCCCGCGCGCTCATGTGCGACCCCGCTTACGTGTTCGCCGACGAGCCGACGGCGGACCTCGACGACGAGAACACCGCAATCGTGCTCGACCTGCTGAAACACGTTGCCGAATCGGGAACGTCCGTTTTCCTGGTAACCCACGAATCCGGCGCCGCCCGCATCGCCGACCGGATCCTGCGAATGGAAGCCGGAAACCTGACGAGCGCGTGACCGCCTCCCGCCAGACCCGAACCGGGGCAGGCAGCAGATAGGGCAGAAGCGGCGGCCCGGACCTGCAAAAGGAAGGGCCGCATCCCGAGCTTGAATGGATGCGGCCCGTGCTTCAGACCGCTTATAGTATAAGACATAATCTACTAAATAGCAACGATTTGTCTTTACGATGGGACAGGAAGGTCGCGGGGCATCGGGCGAGTGCTATCAGGTAG
>JAFUBE010000424.1 GCA_017460365.1 Eggerthellaceae bacterium | reverse complement strand
CCTGGCGGCAAGTGGGGCGTTTCGGGTCCGGCAGGGGAGCAGGCGCACTCTAGCGGAGAAGGGGCTTTTGCGTTATCCTGTAGGCACCAGCTTGAGAAGGGAGGCGGCCGAACTGGCGACTCGTTTGCAAGCTGTTTTTTGTTCGCCCCGATAGAAGAGGTCCACCATGAGCATCATCGTAACCGGACGCAAAATGAATGTAACTGATGCATTGCGCGAATATGCCGAGGAGAAAATCGGCAATTCCATGAAGGTCATGGACATCGATCCGCTCGACGCCGAAGTCGTGCTCAGCGTTAAGAAGAACCCGTCGATCGCAAATGCCTGCAAGTGCGAGGTCACCATCCGCACGAAGGGGCACGTCGTTCACGTGGAAGAGAGCGAAACCGACATGTACGCGGCAATCGACGTTGCAGCTGCAAAGGTGCTGCGTCAGCTGCGCAAATACAAGACGCGCGTGATCGACCGCAAAACGCGCGCCGAAGGCGAATCGATTCGCACTCACAGCGAGGGTACAGGCGATCTCGACCTCGACGCGCTGATGGCCGACCTCGCCGCTGACGACGAAGTCGTGCGCGTGAAGGAAATCGAGTTCGAGCCGATGACCGAAGAGGAAGCGCTCGTGAAGATCGACTTGCTCGGCCACGATTTCTTCGTCTTCACCGACCGCGACACCAACAGCGTGCACGTACTGTACCGCCGCAGCGAAGGTGGCTACGGCCTGCTCAAGCAGCCTGAATAGGAGGACTCAATGGCGACCATCGACGCAATCCGCGAGATTCTGCAAGAAAACCTCGATATCGAGCCCGAAATGGTGACCGAGGAATCTACGTTCGATTCGCTCGGAATCGATTCGCTCGACATGGTCGAACTCATCTGCGATCTCGAGGATAAGCTCGACATCGACTTCGGCGAACCCGAAGGCCTCGAAAACGTCGGCGACGTGGTGAACCACATCGACAGCCTGTAACGGTTCGCTTCGCAAGCGGGCTTGGCCACATGTGGCTGAGCCCGCTTTTTTGTTGCGTGAGCTGCTTCACGTACCCAGGCTTGAAATCGAGTAGAGGCTGCCGAAAGCGCAGATGACGCTGTTGGGGGTTGCGAGAACACGGGCGCGGGCGAGGGCGGCGTGCAGATCGGGCACGGTTTCAACGGGCACGGTTTGGCCGACTTGCTCGCGAATGGCGATTGCCAAGTCGGAAGCCGCAAGCGCACGGGGATTCGGCGGAGCGGCGCACACGAACGCAGATGCAAGAGGAGCCACTTGCTCGATCATCGAGCGGTAATCCTTGTCGGCGAGCACGCTCATGACGAAGACGACCGGCCGGCCTCCGAAGACGTCGCGGAGGCTTTGCGCCAAGACAACGGCGCCTTGCGGATTGTGCCCGCCATCGATGACGAGGGGCATCGGATCGGTTGAGACGACTTCGAATCGCGCAGGCCATCGGGCATCGGCGATGCCCTGAGCAATCGCATCTTCGCCGATGTTCCAGCCGCGCCCGCCCAACACGCGAGCGGCTTCGATCGCTAGCGCGGCATTCGAAGGCTGGTAGCTTCCCAGCAACTTGGTCGTATAACGCACGCCCTGGTACAGAAACGGACGCACTGCCCCTTCAACCGGCAACACCTTAAGCGTTGTGAATTCGGGCACGCGAAGCTGCGATTCGCATGCGTGGGCTGCCCCCTCGATCACGCGCATGGCTGCCGGATCGTCTTGAGGCCAGGCCACAACTGGCGCACCCGCCTTCACGATGCCTGCCTTTTCACGGGCGATGGCTTCACTCGTGTCGCCGAGGAAGCCCGTGTGGTCGAGCCCCAGGCGCGTGATGACGCAAACCTCCGGCAATTCGATGACGTTCGTCGAATCGAGCCTTCCTCCAAGGCCCACCTCGCACACGACGATATCGCAACTCTCACGCGCGAAATACTCGAACGCGACGGCGGTCATAAGCTCGAACTCGGTCGGATGCTCGCCAGCGCTCGCCGCCATCGCCTCGGCATGCTCGCGCACGAACAGCGTAACCTCAGCAAGCGCCTCGGGCGGGATATTCGCTCCGTTCACGCGAATGCGCTCAGCGAACTCGATAACGTACGGACTGGTGAACAGCCCCACTCGCATGCCGGCTGTTTGCAAGATGCTCGCGATGTATGCGCATGTCGAGCCTTTCCCGTTCGTGCCCGCAACATGAACGAACCGCAGCCGGTCCTGAGGCCGCCCCATGCGGTTGAGCAGCTCCACGATACGCTCGAGCCCCAGCCGCGATTCCTGCCAACGCGGCTCGTTGATGTAAGCAACCGGATCGAACCCAGCCATAATCCTCCTAGATGCGTCTTTATTGCCATCGTGTGACACTTCCCGTCAGACACGAAGTGTCATTTTT
>JAFUBE010000423.1 GCA_017460365.1 Eggerthellaceae bacterium | reverse complement strand
CGTAACGGCAGCAAGACGCCGGTAGTCGCGATCGCGATCGCAGCCGCGGCCGTCGTGGTCATCGCGGTCGTGGCGTTCTTCGCGCTGGCGGGCAACCAGTCTGCCCAAAGCCCGGAAAGCACGCAAGCCGCAAGCTCGTCGGTGTCCACCACAAGCTCGGCTTCGGCGGCCAGCTCGTCGAGCGCATCGGGCGGCACGGCTTCATCGGGCAGCGCGAGCGCATCGGCGAGCAGCAGCGCCGCATTCGACACCTGGGCCGCCGAGTGCACCGACAAGTGGAACACGCCGACCGGCTACGCCATAAGCGAGCTCAAGGGCTGGCAGCTCGAGACCTTGCTCCAGCAGCTCGGATATCGGTGGAACTCCTCGCAAAGCGCGTGGGCCGACGGGTCGACCAGCCTGTACGTCATGGACAAGAACACCCAGCCGCTCGACGATGACGAAATCGCCGCGCTCGACAAAGGAGGCGCAGGCACGCCGGTGCTCTTTCGAATCGTCACGGCGAACTATCCTGCCGTGAAAAGCGCCTATAGCGGACTTATCGGCGATGTCATGGTCAGCGAAGATTCCGAATTCCTCGACAACATGGGATTCGGCATCGCGTACGGGCCTTCGATGAAGCGCTTCTTGGTGTACGTCACCGAACAGGGCAGCGATATCGAGCTTTACCTGTTCAACGAAGACGCCGTCGCGGCGGGCATGTTCGACCGAATCACCGGAGATTCGTACGGCTCCACCGTTAAAGAGGCCTTCAACAACGTCGTCGGACGGGGTTAGTGGTACAAAAGACAGGCGAGCTGCAACACCATTCGGCGATAGGAGTCGATGATGTCGTTTTCGGCCTGTTTGCGCAAATACCTCGACGAGGCGGGATGCAGCGCGCAAGAGCTTGCAGACTCGTCGCAAATTTCGGCATCGAGCGTGAGCCGGTACCTTTCGGGCGAGCGCACGCCCAACCCGAACGGCGACGCCATCCTCAAGCTCGCAAGAGCGCTCGCATCGCGGTGCGAAAGCGATGAGAAACGAATCGAGGCAGACCTAATCGCCGCAGCGCACGAAGGCGAAGCCGATTACGCCGCCTTCGCGAAGAACCTCGGCGTCGTCATGGAGACCTTTGGGATCGCGAACAACCGCCTTGCGCGCTATATGGGATTCGACCCCTCGTACATCTCGCGCATCCTCGGCGGCCAGCGGCGCCCCGCCGACATGGTCGCGTTCGTCGACGGCGTCGCCACCTACATCGCCCGTAACTACTACGACGAAGCCGGCAAGGCGAAGGCAGCCGACCTCACCAGCACAACCCCCGCGCAAATCGAGAGCCCGGAAGCCTTTGGAGCCGTCTTGCGCGAGTTCCTCGGTTCAAGCGCCGAGACGCCGAACCGCAGTAACGCGATGGCCGCCTTCCTCGAGAAACTCGACGAATTCGACCTGAACGACTTCCTACGCGAGATCAGGTTCGACGAGATAAAGATACCCACTTCTCCGTTCCAGCTTCCCACGACCAAGACGTACACCGGCATCGAGCAAATGAAGCAGGCCGAGCTCGACTTCCTGCGCGCCGCCGTGCTGTCGCGCTCGACCGACGACGTCATCCTGTACAGCGACATGCCGCTCGAGGAGATGGCGGCCGACGCGGAGTTCCCGAAGAAGATCATGGCCGGCATGGCCATGCTCATCCGCAAGGGAATCCACCTGATGAACATCCACGACGTGCATCGTCCGTTCGACGAGCTGATCATGGGCCTCGAAGGATGGATTCCCGTGTACATGACCGGCCAGGTGAGCCCGTTCTACCTGCCGCAACCGACGAACCACGCGTTCCTGCATTTCCTGCGCTCTGACGGCACCGTGGCCGTGTCGGGCGAAGCGATTGCGGGCAACCAAAACGGCGGGAGGTACGTGGTCACGAAGGCACCGGGAGACGTAGCGTACCTTCGTCGGCGCGCAACCGAGCTGCTCTCGCACGCAAGGCCGCTCATGCGCATGTTTCGCGAAGACGGCGCGAACAATTTGAGCCGTCATCTCTCGCAACTCGAAACGAATGCGAAAGCCGAACCGCTTGAAATCGGGCGTGAGACGTTCAAGAACATGCGGATTACCGTCTGGCCCGAATCGCATGCGCTCATCGAGAAGACGAATCAGCCGTGCATCTCGTTCGTCATCGAATACCCCGCCCTCGTCGACGCCCTCGAGCGCTTCGAAGCCACGCTGTTCTAACGTTTCGTCAGGGAAAAAGTGTGACGCGGCTTCGCCGCTGCCTATGGTTCCGCGCCTGGCGGCGCGGCGGCAAGCTCAAGAGCTTGCCCTACGG
>JAFUBE010000422.1 GCA_017460365.1 Eggerthellaceae bacterium | reverse complement strand
AGCCATGAACGAGAGAAGTTCAACATTGAATAGCAACAACCGTCAAGCAATACACCACTCCCCTAACGCGGGTGTCGGCCGTTCGAATCGGCCCGGGGCGCCACAGAAACTAGAAGCGTCCAGCGGTCTCGCTGGACGCTTCTTCTACCTATCTGTAGCGCGCTACCCCAGCGGCAAGCCCCGAGTATCACGCGCTTCTCGTTGCAACGCTTGGCCAGCTGGTAGGCATGAAGCTTGTCGTCGATCAACGGGAACGCGTCTCGTTAGCCCATGCGGCTTTGTCGCGTTTGATGCTTACATCTGGTAATCGATCGTCGCTTGGACGATTGCCTGGACGTTTTCCTCCTTGGCGTTGAGCGGCACGTCACAGCCGGAGCTGACGATAAGGCCGGTCTTGGGTCCCACATCGTCGATGAGCTTGGTCACGTAGTTGTAGCACTCGTCGGGCGTGCCGAACGCCTGCATGCTGCTGGGAACGTCGCCGAGCAGGCACATGCGGTCGTCCAGGATCTCGCGCGCGAGCCGTATGTTTGTTGCGCCGTCGAGCATGAGGATGCATTTGCGGGCGGGAAGCTCCTTGAGCGTCTCGAGCTCGCTGTCCCAGCAGCTGTCGAAATGCAGCACCGGGACGACGCCGTGGTCGATGGTCATCAGGATCATCTCCTTGAGGTACGGCCAGACAAGATCCATGAAGGTCTCGTGGCTGAGCAGCTCGGGGGCCGCACGCCAGCCGCCCACCCAGGCGCCTAGGGGTTTGACCATCTCGAGTTGGGCCTTGTACGCTACGCGGACGTGGTCAAATGCGGCGTCGAGGGCGCTCTTCACGAGCTCGGGCTCTTCGACAATGTCCATGAAGAAGTTCATGAGTTGCCTGCCGCCGCAGAAGCCCTCGAACGGCGTGCCGTTGGAAAGCCCGTTCATGACGGGAACCTGGGCCTCTTCGGCGCAGCGCTGGATTGTGACAGGCGAATTCTGCAGGAACGGCATGATGGTGGTCTCGGGGTCGCCAAGGCGCTCCACCATGTATTCATGGAGCCAATTCGCGTAGCCCTTGTCGAGGATGGCCTGGTAGTCCTCTAGCTTCATGACTTCCTCTTCGAGCACCTGCCACAGATCGTTCTCGTCGATGTCGATTCCCGGCTCGCCGACGTTCGAGAACCAGAGGAGCTTCAGCGCGCTCGTGGTGAAGATCGGGGAATGAATCGAGTCAATGCCGGGATGGGCTTTCAAAAACTTGATCGTGGCATCGGTCGCGGCGGGAAAATCGCTCAAATACTGCTGCATGGTGAGTCCCGCCCAGCGCGATACATATGCCGGACCGCTGTACGAGAACGGGATCTTGTCGACAGGTTCCATCTTGACGGCGTTCAGCGTGCGAGTCAGACGTTGTTCGTAGGCATGCATAAAGCACCTCCTTAGTATGACGTTTGTCTATTTGGGTTGACTTTTTAATCCGTGGAGCACGAAGGCAATGGCGAAGAGCGCGCAGATGGCGACTACCACGACCAGAGACCCCTGGTTTGCGGTCAGACCGATTCCGCTGGCGAGGGCCGAGCCAATCGGGGTGATGACGTAAGGCGAGATCGACTGACCGATGGACTGGCCGCAGGTCGCCAGCGACACGGCAAACGCGGCAGAGGCTGGGTTAACGGCGGCATTCGAGATGCTGCTCATGACAAGCGGGACGCAAATCGAGAAGGACAGCCCGCATAGAAACGATCCGGCATAAATGCCAATGATGTTATACGAGAACGCCATGAGCAGATACGATGCGGCAAGCACCAACAACCCCAAGGGCAACGTGAAGCCGCGTGCTTTCTCGAAGATCTTGCCGAACAAGAATCCCGCAAGAAAGCCACCGAACGCGAACACGGCCAGCGAAATGCCCGCCTCGGCAGCGCCACCCAGATCGAATTCGATCAGCAACACATTGATCGCGTTGGAATACACCTGTCCGCCCATGAAGAATACGACGGCGATCACAAACCAGAGCAAAATGCCTGCGGTGATCTTGATTCCTTCATCTTCCGGCTTCGCTCCCTCGGTAGCAGCCATGCGTCCTGCAGGCTTGCGGTAAGGAACGAGTACCAGAACCGCTGCGAACGACACGAGGCCAATGAGGTGAACGAAGAAGACGGCATGATAGCCGACATCGACCATGGCTCCCAGTTGGCCGCCGACGATGGAGAACAGTATGCACCCGAGCATCTGGAACGAGAGCATTCTGCCCATCACCTTATCGCGGTCGGCCCCCTCGTAGTTCTCCGCAACTAAAGCGGCCGTCGTTGCCTGCACCATGCCAAGCCCCAACCCGAAGACGACACGACACGCGATGACCGCTGGCCAACTCTCCACGAAAGCCGGCGCCACGCCCCCGAGCACGAAGAGCACGATGCCAACCAAGCTGATGTTTTTCTTCGCGACAACAGACATAAGCCAACCCGATACCAACGTGATGGCGATAATTGCAAAGCAGGGAACGGATACCACGTTCAGGGCCATCACCTGATCGATCTGGTAATGATCCATGAAGACGCCGATAGAGCTCGATACCCCTATTGCCCCCATCATCAAGATGGCCACTAGATATATCCCGATCTCCACCCGCATTCCTTGTGAATTCGCAGTTTGCTCGTTCATAGCATTCCTTTCTTGCTGGCGCTTCGCAGGCGTCCAGGAGGATTAAAGGTCATCCGCCTGCGCGAGCGAATCAGGCATCTACCTTATTCGCGAGAATAAGCAAGGCGTACTGATGGTCTTACGGAGTGTGAAATCGCGCTAAAGCCTATGCTCCACGAGGTCGATGAGCTCCTGTTTTGAGTGGATGTCGAGTTTGCGGTAAATGTTATATATGTGAGTGTCTGCGGTGCCGCGGCTGATGACGAGCTTGTCTTGGATGTACCTGCTATCACGCCCCCGCGCCAAGAGCAACATGACCTCACGTTGACGCGCAGAAAGACCACCGGCATCGGCTATGGCCTGGCATCTCGCCTCGAACGTATCGCTAGGAACCGCATCATCGCCGTTCGTTGTGGAATCGCTTGGTGGAGCGCATTCGGTGCTCGAGGCGATTTCGTCCTCCGAGATCGGTTCACTCTGCGGCGCCATCGACCGCGCGCGCACCGAAGCGAAGACCACGGCAAAGAAGGCCATAATGGCGGGAAACGCCGTCGAATACTCCTGTCCGAACGCAAATCCGATGGCTCCTGTCGCTAATCCAACCGCTGCGCCGGCGAGCGAGAACCCCCAATCACGCGAGAGCGCCATGCTCAGGTTCATCTCAGCCGAGAAAGCAGACTCGGCTTCAGAGCTGCATCCCAGAAGCGCGCATGCCCATGTCGACGCCACCAGGAACACGCCTGCCGCAACGGCCACAGGCGTTCCCGCGAAGAAAGCGACGACGAAACCGCTTCCAATGACGATGGCGAATTGGTAACGGTTAGCCCGCTCCTCGTTGAGCAAGGCCGGTCCACGCCAATCGACAAGCAACAACACACATGCAGCAACCACGGCAGCACAGCAGAAAACCGCGCCACACCAGCAAATCGATGACAAACCCGTCAGGATTCCGGCGAACCCCAAGCCGAACCCAAAGCATTGCGTCACAACGTGCACGACGCCGTCGAGCACCACCCTGCCGCGGTGATGATGCCCCCCATCGACCGGGCGGACAATTCCGCTTGCAACCGCTTCGCGAGTCCAGACTCTGTAGCATATAAACGAAGCAATGGGCAGCAGGCATGCGATGGCGAGCGACGCAAGTTCACCCATCACCTCCAACAGGAACACGATCAGACCCGCCGCAAGGCAAGCTGCCGCCATGAGCACAACCGTCGTGCCACGCTTGCGCCCACCAAGCGCGGCTGACCAAATATAGAATCCGACGCCACAGGGAATCCCAAGCATCGTCCAGCAGGCCCACAATGCAGCATCGGGGCCGCCCAATGCGCCGAGGGCGTAAACGCCGATGCCCGCAAGAGATAATGCCATGCCCGCTGTGCAAAAACCCATGAAAGCCTTGGCGGAGAGCTTTCTGTTGATTGACCGAAGAACGCCAACGCAGACAGCACCCACCGCCAACGCGAGAACCCGATAGGCAAGTAATTGCCAAGTTGGGTGTTCACCGCGCGGAACCAAAGTTGAACCGAAGCAGATCACGAAAAAGAACGCATAGAAGAATGCGAGGCCCGCTACAGATGTGATTCCCTGCACGGTGAGTGACGAGCCAGCAGAATCATACGCGTTCCAGACGGCCTTCGACAACGACCGATCTCCCATCGTCACCCCTCAAGGTCAATGGTAAAGTCAGCGTAAGTGTACCAGCTCCCGCCTATTTGCTCGCGTGTTAACGAGCGTCGCGAGCGTCACGAGTTTCACCATTACTACGCCCCTCGCGCTCTTGCTTCGATACCTTCGCACCCGGGGGAGGCGGCAGGACTGCTCCGCACCGTGCGCACGCAAGAGCGCCCACAGCATTTACGTAACCACAGCCCCCGCACGCCCCCATAGGCGGAAAGTTTCCGCATTTATTACAATGCGAGCAGGGATAACACATTGACCCCCCAAAGAAGGGGCGCGCTTCATGATAGCGCGCCCCACGTACGACGAGCATGGCCTTACCTGGCGGATAACAGTGCCCAGCGCGATCCGCCCTCCATCTTTTTGGCAAGGTCCTCTACCTCGCCATAGTACAGGCACCAAGCTTGGCACGTCTGCACGCATGCCGGCATCTTGCCCTGTGCCGTCCGCTCAGCACACATGTCGCATGCCTTCGTCAGAGCGGGAAGCCACGTCCATTCCCATTTGTCCGGTCCGTCGTCACGGTCTTCGTACTTGAACGGACCCACTTCGGTCAGTTTGATTCCGAATTCGCCCTTACCTAATCCGAGTTCCCGCCGGCAAGCTACCTCGCAGGCATGGCATCCCGTGCAGTACTCGTGGTTTACCAGAATAGCTTTCATGATTTACGCCTCCTTGTACCCGACGGTGCTGCCAGGCGTGTAGTCGCCAAATCCACCGAGCTCGACCACTTGCTGAGTCGGGGTGGTGTCGCCCTCTTCAACGGGGTATATCTTGCAGATGTTTGCCTTGTAGTCGGCTCCGGATCCGCCCTCGCCCGACTCGAACGCATAGCCCAGGTTATTGGGGTTCGCATCGAACACGCCGAACAGGCTCGGCTGCGCACCCTCGAGCTCGGGGAACCACCAGCCGTGTTCGGCCGATACGATGCCTTCGGTCATGACCTCCGTCACAAATGCCTTCTGCTTGCAACGACCATGGCCGTTCTCGATCCAGACCCACTGGCCGTCTTCGATGCCGTACTTCTCGGCGTCGGCCGGATGGATGCGCACCAGAGGAGCGGGGTGGAACTCGCGGGCGGTAGGCAGGTTGCGATGCTCAGAGTGGAAGAACTCCCAGGAGCGGTTCCCCGTGGTCATGACCAGAGGATACTCTTCCATGAGCTCGGGGGTGCGATTCGGCCCGCGCATCGGGTCGACGTGGATGGGCCACGGGGTGACGCCCCAGGCGCCGTACACGGTGGAGATGAGCTCGATGCGGCCGGTCGGCGTTGCGAAACCCACGCCGCCATCGGGACGCAGCATGCCCTTCTCGTACTTCTTGTACACGGTGTTCCACTCGTCGAAGTCGTAACCACCCTGCTCAACGAGATCCTTGTAGTCCTTGTAGTACTTCGAGTGGCTATCGAGTTCTGCGCGGCCACCGCTCACGTTTCCAGACTCCACATTGCCGCCCGTGCCGTAGTGCAGGAACCAGTTGAGGAAACCTTCGGTGTCGTTGATGCCCCACTGCTCGTAGAGCTCGGGATTCAGCCTCATGCCGAGCTCGGTGCAGATCTGCTCGTCGGACTTGGCTTCGTAGTATTGGGCACACACCTTCTTAGTAGCGCGAAGGGGCGTCCACCAAGCACGCACGGAGTCGCGCTCGGGGCCGGAAGCCACAGGAAGCACCAAATCGGCGAACGCGATGGATGTCGGCGTCATGACCGGGTCGACGTTTACGACGAACTCGACGTTCTTCATCGCCTCGAAGATACGCGGCGAATCGTAGCCCATGCAAGCGATGATGTTTTCCGATTGGATCCACATCATGCGCACCTGATAGGGCTCGCCGCTCTCGATGGCGTGCATGATGCCGTCAGCGGACGCGTTGGCCATGAAGTCGACGTAGCCCGCCCCCTTGTTGAGCGCGTAGCCAGTTGTGAGCTTTTTGGCCGCTGCCTCGGGCGGCACGAGCTGCTCGCCTGCAGCATACGCCACCGAACACTCGTAGGCACCACGCACGATGATATTGCCGCCAGGGACGTCCAGGTTGCCCGTAATCGCGATAAGATCGCATACGCCTAAGATCGCGCCGAACGCACCGACCTGCTGATCAAATGCCACGCCCCACTGAATGGTGGAATTGTTGCCCGATGCGTACAGACGTGCCGCGCCGCGAATCTTCTCGGCCGGCACGCCGGTGATTTCTTCAGCCCATTCGGGAGTTGCGTCCTTCACATGTTCCTCGAGGTCCTCGAGATACGCGCACCAAAGGTCTACGAACTCATGGTCGTACAGGTCTTCCTCGATGATGACGTTGAGCATCGCCATGGCCATGGCGGCATCGGTGCCGGGGCGGATCTGCAGCCAGTAGTCCGCGCGGGCGCCCCACCATGTGAGCTGTGGGTCGATGGAAATGATTTTGGCGCCTGCCTGCACGGCCGGCACGAGCCAGTGGCCCAGGAAGCCGTCGGCATTCGACTTCAAGGTCTCGCAACCCCACATGACGATGACCTCGGAGTGCTTGTACTCGGGAGCGTTGTAGCGCTGCTCGTTGGCCTGTGAGGCGTCGCAGACGAAAAAGTCGCCGATGGGGCCGATGGCGCCCACCTGACGCGGAAGATAGCAGGCATAGCCGCTGAAGAACGCATTACAGAAGTTGGGGGTCTTCAGGCCCACGTGAGCGAAAAACGGAATCTGCCAGTTCACGTTGCGGCCGGTGCCCACGGTGGCGACGATGGCCTCGGGACCGGACTCCTCCCAGATCTGGTGGACCTTCTCGACGATCATGTCGTAGGCCTCGTCCCAGCTGATGCGCTCCCACTTGTTCTCGCCGCGCTCGCCCGCGCGCTTCATGGGGTACTTCACGCGGTTCGGGTCCTCAAGCGCCTCCATGAGCGTCAGGCAGCGCATGCACAGCTTGCCGTTGTTCACGGGGGAAAGCGGGTCGCCCTCAACCTTTACGAGCTTTCCGTTGTCGTCGGTGTAGAACAGCACGCCGCATGTCTCATGGCACCCCGGCGGGGAGTACTGGTAAGTGCGGGTGACCGTGAGGTCGCCCTCTTTCCAGGTCCACTCGCCCTCGTGGTAGGCCTTGCGGTCGATACCGTCGAGGAACTCGCTGTAGTTCATAGAGTCTCACCTTTCCTTCTTCTTGCGCTTACATGACCGAGAAGATCGCCGGTGAGCCTGCAAAGCGTTATATTGAATCGGCGTCTTCCCCCCTCGGCTTACATGCAACAGCAGTTTGAGGGAAGGCGCTATCAGGTTATGTCCTGATTTTTGGAATAGATAGCCATCGGTAATCATACTTGATGGGTTTACCTGGGAATATGGTGCCAGGAAGCGGATTGGCGCGCCTCATCACGAGACGAGCACGGGCTTCCCGGCACGCTGGCCTCGGCTGACGTTGGCCTCGGACAGGACGACGGCCTCCTCGATGCCGTACTCCTCCGTACCCAGCAGGCCGTTGCGCGCATCAAGGCTCTTCTGGACAGCTTCCGGCATACCGCCGATGACGAGATACCTGAGATGTCCGGCTCGATGCGTTTTTAACACCAGCTCCGGATGTGGTAACCCAGATTACCGCCGTTGGGGCGAATCTCATAATTCTTGGTATAGCCACATTTGGGGCATAGGTAGACTCCCGGGACAACGGCCTGCATGTTGTTGGCCAATGTGGCGATGGTTTCCTTATTCCGCACGGATCCGGCACATGAGGCGACCCGAGGGGGCTCATCTGTTCGCATTTTGCCCTGACGGCTCCATCAGGGCGGATTCCGGGCCGCCTTCGGGCGTGCTCCCGCGCGCCCTGCCGCGCAGGAACGCGCAGCAGACGCGTCAGCAATCCGCGAAGTTGACCCTGTGCTCGTGCTCGCGCCCGCGCTTGCCCGCGACGCCCGAAAGGCGGGAGACGTAGGCGGCCACTGCGGCGCAGAAGCCGTAGAGGACCATGCGCGCGAGGACCTCCTGCATGACCCAGGCGGCCCTCCTGGAGTGCAGCTCGACGGCGCCGATGTTGAGCTTGAGCTTCCTGAAAACAAGCGGGTCGGGACCCTGCCCGGGTCGTAGGAGAAGTGCTCCATCAGCTCGTGGCTCACGGCCCCGGTGCCCATCGTCACGAGCAGGAGCAGCAGCCGCGCCAGCGGGAGCTTGCGCTCGCGCGCGACACTTCGCGCTTGGACGCGGAGATTCGGGTCGAAGGCGCTCGCCGGCGGCCCTGTTTCCCGACCTTCGGTTACACCTCTTGGCTTGCGCTAGGAGGTTACGCTTAACTGAATGACATTGCCTCTGAGGTTGTCGCTGGAGCTTTCGGGTTATCGGCGTCGGATATATAAACGGCTTCGTACTCGACTTCGACTTCCGTTCCGCAATTGAGGCAAAAGAATTCGGTGAGCGTTTCGTCAATTTGGTTGATTTCATTGCATTCAGGGCATTCGACTTCTACGTAAATCATATCCCCTGCTTTCACGTCGCAAAATTCGAGAGCAATGGGCTAGTGGTCAGTCCAGGCTTATTTTACGCACTCTCGCTTGCTTAAACGCCGAGTGGGGCGTTCAAGGAATCTCGGAGTAGCTACGGCTACGCCTTCGATT
>JAFUBE010000421.1 GCA_017460365.1 Eggerthellaceae bacterium | reverse complement strand
ATAAGTGTCACGCCCCAATCTGTCCGTATCGTTTCGTGCGAATCTGACCGTGTAAATCATAACAATCCCAGCATACGATTCGAGTATCAGCTTAGTAGGCGAGAAAGGGAGAGGGATGAGCGGAGATACGTCCAACGGCAGCAAAGGGGTCAGCAGGCGCGGCTTCCTGAAGGGCGCGGGCCTTGCGGGCATCACGCTGGCCGCGACCGGCGGCTTGGCGGGCTGCTCGTCGGTCACGCCGGCCGGCAGCATGTTCGCCGCGCCAGGCGTGCAGAAGACGGGTTACCAATACGCTGGCGAAGCGCAAGAGGGCACCTGGCACCATTGCGCGTGCCAGCGCAACTGCTTTGACACGTGCATGATGAAGGTGCGCACGGTAGGCGGCCGCGTCGTGGAGGTGCGCGGCGACGAGAACAGCCCGTACACGGCGGGCGGCCTGTGCGTGAAAACGCAGAGTTACGTGGACTGGTGCTATCGCGAGGACCGCATCATGTACCCGCTGCGCCGCACGGGCAAGAAGGGGCCCGGTTGCACGTTCGAGCGCATCAGCTGGGACGAGGCGGTGACAGAAATCGTCGCCAAGTGGACCGACATCATCGACCGATACGGCGGGGAGGCCATCACGTGGAGCCGCTACCAGGGCAATCAGGGATCGGTCATGCGCCGCTGCTTGGAGCCGCTGTTCTTCAAGATGGGCGCGACGTACTGCGAGGGCAGCATGTGCAATAACGGCTACGTGTATTCGCTGCCGTACACGACTGCGGGCGTGCCCGTCATGGCGGCTGAAGACATCGCGAACAAATCGCTGTACGTCTCGTGGGCGCACAACCCGTCAGCGACTACGTTGCATACGATGAAGTTCGTGAAGCAGATGAACAAGAAGGGCGGCAAGATCATCGTCGTGAACCCGGTCGCCACACCCGAGACGATGTGGGCCGACCTGTACGTGCAGTTGAAGCCCGGCACCGACCTGGCGTTCGCTCTCGGCGTGGGCAAGTACCTCATCGACCATGGAATGTACGCGCCCGAGTGGATCGAGCAGTGGGCTCAGGGCTTCGACGACTACAAGGCCGAATGCGACCGGTGGCCCGCCGACAAGGTGGCCGAGCTCTGTGGAAGTCCCGCCGAGCAGGTCGAGCAGTTCGCCAAGCTGTTCTGGGAGCACCGCGCGAACGCCTGTTTGAAGACGGGCCTCTGCCTGGGGCGCCGGCGCACGGGTGGCATGAGCCACATCTCCATCAAGTGCCTGTCGGGTCTGGTGGGCCACCCCGAGATGTACTTCAACATGACCTCGTCAGGCGGTATCCAGTGGTTCAGCAACGCGCTGCCCTCGATGCAGTCGACGATGCTTCGCGGCACGCTGCCGAGCGAGGCGAACCCGGTGGGCACCATCCGCAACTACTCGTCGCCAGATTTGGGCAAGGTGCTCACGAGCCAGAATTTCGGCGAAGACCACAATTTCGCCGATAACCCGATACGCTCGATCATGATCTTCGGGAACAACCCGCTCGTGTCGCATCCGAACCTGAACCTCGTGCGCGAGGGCCTTTCGCGCGAGGACCTGTTCACGGTCATCCACGAGATGTTCTACACGCCCACCTGCGACTATGCCGACATCATCCTGCCGGCGCCTTCGAGCTTCGAGTACGAGGAATTCAACGGAGGCTACGGTCATAACTACGCCGTGTTCAACAACAAGGTGATCGAGCCGCTCGGCGAGTGCGTGGACAACCTGGAGCTGTGCAACATGCTCGGTCACGCCATGGGTTGGGGAGACGAGCCGGCCTTCAACCGCAGCATGGAGACTTACTACAAGGCCTACCTCGCCGAGCGCGACTTCACGATCGACGAGTTCAAGGAGAAGGGCTGGTACTACGTCGCGCCCAAGACGTGGGAAGACGCCGTGTACGGGCCGGGCAAGTTCCCCACGAAGTCGGGCAAGTTCCAATTCGCGAGCGACGAGCTGCTCCACGACCACGGTTACCGCGCCCCGCACTACACCGATGACCCGGAAAGTCCGCAAGGCGACGCGGAACTCATCGCGAAGTACCCGCTCGCGCTCATCTCCGCGAGCGCCAAGGAGTACCTGAACGGCTGCTTCGGCAACATGCCCGACAATAACATCCTGTTCGGCGAGGACTTCCTCTATATCGACGAGGAGGAGGCGGCCAAGCGCGGCATCAAGGAAGGCGATCAGGTCATCGTGCGCAACGACCGCGGCCAGCTGCACCGCACGGCGCGCGTGCTGAAGGACCGCATCGCCGAGGGCACCGTCTACACATACCCGAGCCGCTGGACGAACTTCACCAACGTCGAGGCCGTCAACGACGTCACCTCCGATGCGCGTGCCGACATCGGCCGCGGCGTGACCTTCCAGAGCTGCATGGTCGAAGTCGCCAAGGCCTAAAGCCGGCGGCCGAGAGAGAGGACGAGAACATGTCGAAGCACATGGGCTTCCGTTTGGTTCAGAAATACTGCATCGGGTGCCAGACGTGCCAGCATGCGTGCCGCGTGCGCCACGGGGTCGAGCCGGGCACTTACCCGAGGCGCGCGACGAGCTCGCAGGTCGAAGTGGTGGGGCCGTTCCTGTCGGTGTCATGCAACCATTGCGAGAACCCGGCGTGCGTGGCGGCGTGCCCCACGACCGCGTTGCAAAAGCGCGAAGACGGCATCGTCGTGCACGACACGGCGCAGTGCATCGGCTGCTTCATGTGCAAGATGGCATGCCCCTACGACGCCCCGCAGGTCAACGAGCGCACGGGCGTCATGGTGAAGTGCGACATGTGCGCCGCCCGCCAGGATAGGGGCGATACGCCCGCTTGCGTGCTCGCGTGCCCGGTGAAGGTGCTCACGATCGGCACGGTCGACGACCTCGAGGCCCAGGGCGGCGTGAAGGAAGGCGTCGGGTTCGAGGTCCGCGAGACCAACCCCAACATCCGCTTCATCCCGATTGCGTAAGGGCATGAAGATGACGGTAACGATAGCAGACGACATGGTTTCACGGGCCGACGAAGCGCGCTACCGCGAGGCCATCTACCGCAACCTGTCGGCGCTGTTCGCCGATGCGCCAGGAGCCGACGCCTTGCGTGCGCTCGTCGAGGCGGCACGCACGGTCGAGGTCGAGGACGTGCGCCGCGCGAGCGAGGCCGGCTTCTACGCGTACCTGCGCGAACTCGACGGGTGCGACGCCGGCGAGCTGCGGGTGGAAGTGGCCTCTGAGTACGCCGAACTCTTCGTGGGACCGCGCCCGCCGCTCGCGCCGTACTACGAGTCGGTGTACCTGGGATTCCCCAACCGGCTGTTCACCGAGCAGACGATGTCGGTTCGCCGCTTCTACGAGCGCTGCGGGCTGTCCGTGGTGAAGGATGGCAAGGTACCCGACGACCATGTGGCCTACGAGCTCGAGCTCATGGCCACGCTCGCCGGCCGCGAAGCCGAGGCGGTCGAGGCAGGACGCGCGACCGCCGCGCTCGAGCTCGAGAGGCTGCAGCGCGAATTCATCGTGGTGCACCTGGGCGGCTGGCTCGGTCCCTTCGCAAACCGCGTCGCCGAGGCCCCGTGCGCCGGCTTTTACCGCGCGCTGTCGCGATTCGCGCATGAGTTCGCCGCCGAAGACGACGCCGCGCTCGGCGCTTCCATTCAGGAGCTCGAGAGGGCGGCGGCCGCCGAAGACGTGCGGGCCGAATCCGCCGAAACCGCTTAACCCGAAAGGAGCAATTACCCATGATTTCAGAGTTCCCCCTGTTCGTGTTCACGACGTTCGCGGGCCTGGCTGCCGGCGCCTACGTCATGAGCGCTGCTTTCCCGAAGGACGCCGATGACGAGCGCCCCTGGATCTTCCCGCTGGCCATGCTGGTGCTGCTGGGAATCGGCTTGCTCGGCTGCCTGGGGCACCTGCATCATCCCGAGCGTTTCATGAACGCGCTCTGGAACCCGATGGCCGGCATCACGCAGGAGGCGTACCTGTCGATCCTGTTCGGCATCGTGCTCGTGATCGATCTGGTCATGTGCGCAGTGAAGGGCGCCGCGCCCCGTGCGTTGCGCATCGTGGGCGCCGCGTTCGGCTTCCTGCTCACGTGCGTGATGGGGTACGCGTATTCGACAACGCTCGGAGTAGCCGCCTGGTCAACTCCCGTCACGATTCCGCTGTTCGTGGTGGGCGACCTCGCCATGGGCAGCGCGCTTTGGGCCATCCTGAAGCGAGGCGCTTACGAGGCGAAGGCGTACACGTACACGGCGTGCGTCGTCGAGGCCCTATTCGCCTGCACGCTCGTGGCAGTCGCCATGCACTTCGCCGGGCTTGGATTCGGTGTGATCCCGTTCGTGGCCGCCATCGTCCTCGCGCCGGTGGCCCACATCGCGCTTGCCATCATGGCCCTCAAAGGAAACCGGCGCTGGATCGCCCCTGTCGCGTTCGCTTGCGTCCTCGTCGGCGTCGCCGTGGCGCGCTACGCCTTCTATGCCGCATACGTCATGTAGCCTTTCTGCGAAACCCCTTTCCCTTCCCCTGGCGTGACGCTTCCCGTCAGACACGAAGTGTCATTTT
>JAFUBE010000420.1 GCA_017460365.1 Eggerthellaceae bacterium | reverse complement strand
GACATCTTCTACGCCGTGCTGCTGGAGAGCAAGGAGTCCGACTCCGTCGTCTCCGGCCTCGACGACGTGGAGATGTCGGCCTGCGACGGCTCGGTCCTCGGCGAACTGGGCGTCATGGTCGTGCTGACCGACTAAGCCGAGAAAAACGCTAAGCCGAGAAAACCTCTTTCAGCCTGGTGGCTCGGAGGATTCTCGGCTTAGCGTTCGGCATCCCTATCGCAGGGTGCAGAGTTCCTCAAGGCGCTCTTCGGAGAGCCACCATTCATTCGCGAGCAGGATCTCCGGCGATGCCGCTTCGACCGCCCTCGCCATCATGTCTGCCGTAGCGAACGCGTAGAATGCCGAGGTGGTCGACATGCTCTCGTGACCCAGCATCTGCATGACGAGGGGAAGGGGGACGCCGGATTTGTATAGGTCCATCGCCCTCGTCTTCCGGATGAGATGGCAATGAAGCCTGTCTGGCATGGACGGGCATCCTTCGCGGGCCATGTCCCCGGCGTTCTTCAGGACGAGTGAGACGGCATCGGGCGACAGCTGCCTTGGCTTTCCTCCGCGGATGCTGTAGAACAGCGGCGCAGACCGCCCGCCACGCCCCAAGCCGGGATGGAACTCTTCGATGTAAACCTTGAGATGTTCGACGCATGCGTCGCCGAGGGGCACCACCCGGGTCTTGTCGCCTTTCCCCGTGAGCACGACGTGAGCGGGCTTGCCGAGGGAGACGTCGCCCACCAGCGCCCCGGTGAGCTCGGACACGCGGGCGCCGGTCTCGTACAGGAACACGAGCATCATCCTGTTGCGGCGCTCCTTGGCCGTGCGTCCGCTGAACGCCGACAGCAAGGCCGCGGTCTCATGCTCCGCCAGGTGCTCCACCGGCTTCCTCGCCGCCTTCGGGCCCTTCACGCTCGCGACTTGGTCGCGGATGGCACAGATCGCCACGTCTTCGGCGGCGCAGTACGACAGGAACGACTTGAGCGCGGTCAAGCGCAGCCCCACCGTCTTCGGGGCGTATCCCCTGACGTCCCTCATCCACTCGACCCACGATTTGGCGCACGCGCGGTCTATCGACTCGAACCCGATGTCCCTGCGCTTCATCCCGCGGCTTTCCTGCAGGAACGCGATCAGGCATTCCAACGATATCCTGTACGCCTCGATTGTCTTGTCAGATGCGCATCTGACCTTGGGGAGGTACGCGTGCAGCCAGTCCCTGGCCAGAGCCCAGAACGACGCCGCGCCGCTCGAGTCGCGCCTAGCCATCGAACCCCACCTCCGGAAGGAGCGGGTCCGTCGAGCGCGTCGCGTCGGCGAACCCGGCCATGAAGTCGGGCGAGGTGTGGACGTAGTAGTACGTGCTCTCGAAGCATGAATGGCCCATGTATTTGGCCAGGTACGGGAGCATGGCCTCGACGTCGCGGCCCTCGGCGGCCCACCGCTCGATGTTGGCGTAGGCGAACCGGTGGCGGAACGCGTACGGCCTCGGCTCCGGACCGGAGTCCGGCCACGGCAAGCCCGCCTGCGCCCATATCCTGCGGAACAGCGCGCCTGGCCGGCTTGCGCCGACCGGCCCGCCGCCCGTTCCGACGAAGAACGCCCGGCGTCCGTCGCCGAACGCGCAATCGGTCCGCGCGGAGCATTCCGCCAATACGTCACGAACGTCTTCGGTGACGGCGAGCACCCGCGACCTGTTGCCCTTCGACCAGCGCACGTGGATGCGCATCGCCCCGAAGTCGACGTCGGAGACGCCGAGCTTCCTGACCTCGCAGGTCCGCAGGCCGCACGAGCTCATCAGCGCGAAGAAGCACGCCGTCTGCCATCGCCACGGCCCCCGAAGCGGGGTGCCGTCGATTGCGCCGAAGAAGGCGTCGACGTCCCCCTCCGACAGCAAGTACGGCACGTTGCGCGAGTTGGCGGTCCTGTAGCTCCTGGCGGGCAGGACGTAGGCGCCCGGGTCGGAGTTGAGCCTCGACCACCGCCCGAACACGCGGATGCACGATATCCAGCTGCGGCTGTCCGGCGACGTGCGCTCCAGCCTCTCCCGTATCCAACCGTCGACGACCTCGCGGGTCAGCGCCGCGGCGCCGACCCGCTCGCAATAGCGGTCGAAGTCGTGCATCATCCAGTAGCGGGTGGACGACTCCTTGCCGCATCGCCTCATGTAGTCGAGGAACGCGTCTATGTCGGGAGCGAGCGCGCTCGTGTGCTCGTAGCGCTTCATGCCCTCACCGCCTTCGGCAGCGGCAGCACGCACTCGCGCATGCCCTCGTCGTCGTTCTCCATGTACACCGCCGTCGCGTCGGGGTCGGCGTGACCCAGGACTGCCGAGATCACCGGCAGCGCGGCGCCGCTACGCAGCAGCCTCGTGGCCGCGGTGTGGCGAAGCAGCCGGGTCCCGGCGCCCACGCCGTCGAGGCCCGCTTGCGCGAACACCCTCCTGGTGATGCCGTAGACGCTCGCATGGTCGGCGAGGGGCTCGTGGGGAGCGACGCTGCGCAGGAACACGCGGCGGCTGTCGGCGCGCGGCCTCTCCCCGAGGATGTAGTCCGCCATGCTGGCGGCCAGCGCCGGGACCATCGGCACGGTCACGGGGTTGCCCGTCTTCCTCTGGACCGTCGAGATGGTCATCGTCTCCCAGCTCACGTCGCCGAGCTCCAAGCCGATGATGTCGCACGCCCGCATCCCGCAGGTGAGCGCGAGCAGAGTCACCGCCGAGTCCCGGGCGGTGACGGCGCCGCCGCGGCAGGCTTCCGCCACCGAGGCGACCTCGGCGTCGGTGAGCACCGCGACCTCGCCGTGCCGGCGGCTCGTCTCCGCCATGTTCAGCGCGGCGACGAGGTCGTCCCTCCCCAGGAACCGCAGGAAAGGGCGGAAGTTCGATGCGATGTGGTATGACGAGGTTCCCGGCCAGGCGCGGCGCATGTGGGCGAGGAATCCGCCGATCGACGACGGGCCGGCGTCGTCGGGGCTGCTGGCCCCGGCCAGCTCGATGAACTCGAGGTACATTCGCGCCATTCGCCGATAGTAATCCTTGGTCTCGTGCGCGAGCCCCCGCTCCTCCATGTCGGCCTCCCACCCATCGAGCGCGGCCGCGAGCATCGCGGCCCGGGGACCGGCGCTTCCCGTCGGGCGCGGTTTCATGTCGAGGTTGACGGCCCCCGTGTCGAGGAAGCCGTCGGCTATGCGGACCACCCTCGACCTCAGGTTTACCGTTTGCGGGCAATATGCCCCTGGTTTGCGGCCTTCCCGTTGCCGCGCGAACTCCTCCCCGGCAGCCTTCGAGTACGTCCCGCCGCAAAGCGCGTCCAGCCGGGCGAACAGCCTGTCGTAGTTGGTGATGGTCGATTCGCGATACCCCCTGCGCCTCAACTCGCCTACGGCCGCCTCGCGAATCTCCTTCATGCAGACCTTTTCCATGCATGCCTCCGTTCTCTCTTCTTTCGCATGGCTGGGAAGAACTTAATGCATGGATTGCTAAGCCGATTTACAGCATGGCAATTTGGCGATTGAACTGGTAAAAGCGGGCGAATCTCGGCTTAGCGTTTTTCTCGGCTTAGTCGGTCAGCACGACCATGACGCCCAGTTCGCCGACGACCGAGCCGTCGCAGGCCGACATCTCCACGTCGTCGAGGCCGGAGACGACGGAGTCGGCCTCCTTGCTCTCCAGCAGCACGGCGTAGAAGATGTCGGTGTCGCGCATGCAGAAGGTGAGCAGGCACTTTCCGCCGGGCCGGCCGATGACGGTGTCCATCTCCTTGCACGCGCCGCGGATCTCCTCGGGCAGGACGCGGAACGCCTCGTAGTCGCGCCCGGCCAGGTCGCGGCGCGGCGACTTCGCCTGGCGCTTCCGCTTGCGCTTCTTGAAGCGGACCTTGCGGGGCAGCGCCATGTTCGACGCGCCCTCGATGACCCCCTCGTCGACGTATCGGTACAGCGTCGACGCCGAGATCCCCAGCTCGGGGTGGTTCGCGACGATGACCTTGGGCGATTGCCCCTTGGCGAGCAGCGGCGACACGACCTTGGCCAAGGCGGCCAGCTCCTCGGGACCGAGGTCCAGGCCGCGCCGCGCCTCCGACGCCCGCCTGAGTGTAGAACGACAAATTGAGACTGATGCCTGACGACCGTTTATATAATGTGTCGAGAAGGGGAAGGCGGCCCGTGAGCCGCCTTCCTGCCGTTC
>JAFUBE010000052.1 GCA_017460365.1 Eggerthellaceae bacterium | reverse complement strand
GAACATATCGTGCCTCCTGTAGTCCGTTTGAGCTGCTGCTGCAGCAATTATGGACCCCAGGAGCAATTTTATTGTACCTATATTGGTACTGTTAGGAGCGCTTCCTAAGCATAGCCCATCTCATCGACCTGATCTTCGTCCATGCCGAAATAATGCGCCGTCTCGTGTATGACGGTCTTACGGATCTCGTCGAGCACCACCTCACGGTCATCGGACAAACGCTCGTGCGGCCCTTTGAAGATCGTGATCGTGTCTGGGTAATCGTTGCCCGCGCCGTACCAATCGCCTCGCTCGGTCAACGCGATTCCGTCGTACAAACCGAGCAGATCGCCGCTTTCCGTATAGTAGCCGTCACCTTCGAAATCGGGCTCTTCGGGCTCGTCGGCGAGCAAGATGGCAACGTTGTCCAACTCGTCCAGGAATTCCTCGGGGATGGTGTCGATGGCATCCTGAACTGCGGCTTCGAACTCTTCGTCGGTCAGCTCGACCATGGTTCTCCTCCTAAAGCGTCTCGCGCTGTTCTACGCGGGTAACCGAAACGACCTGCGCGGGAACCGCGCAGTGCTCGAGTAACACGTCGGGGCGCAGCGAACCGGTTTCCTTGGCCTCGAGCGTGAACCGCGCAAGCGTGCCATTGAGCTCGATGGGCCCGCACAGAAACGATGCCACGTCGAGCACTTTCTCCTTGCGCTTGCGCACGACTGCGATCGTTTCAGGCACCTCGATGGCCGAGACCGGCTCTGAAAGGCGCACTTCGTACGTGCTGAACGGAAACGCCACGCTCGCAGCCTTGGCCTTGGCCTCGATGTACCAGCATTCCTGCACCATGAGGTCGGGCACGCTCGCCAAGCGCAACGCCGCAAGCGCCTTGTCGGGCGCCACGTACTCGGTCAGCTGCACGTCGAAGATCTCGCACGTGCTGCCCACGCCCACGGGCAACGCCGCGCCGAACGCTATCTTCATGTGCGGGGAAAAACCCTGGCTGACGGCGAAGGGAAGACGGGCGCGGCGCACCGTCCGCTCGAGCGTATGCGCAACCTCGAGGTGCGACAGCATCGCCAGCCGGTCGCATTCGATGAACCGCGCACGCAACCTGAACACGCGCGGCGCGTTGGGATCGGTCATCGCACATCACCTCCGTGAGCGCCGCCCGCACGCGGCGCAGCCAGCTCGTTTTTCGCCTTCAAGCCGAAGCACACCCCGCAGGCCGAGCAGTTCTCGAACGTGCAGTCTGGCGTCGTCGTGCCCTGCTCGGCGCGCTCGCGCTCGCGGGCGAGCCAGCGCACGGACGCGCCGCAGCTGATATGGTCCCACGGCAGCACGTAGTCGGTCGGGCAGCTCGCCGGGGCGACGGCTTCCACGTCGATTCCGAGCTCGGCGGCCGCATCGCGCCACGCCTGCTCGTTGAAGCACTCCGACCAGGCGTCGAAGCGCGCGCCGCGCCGCCAGGCCTCCTCCACGAGCGCAGCCCCCTCGCGACCCGAGCGCGACATGACCGCCTCGACGAAGCTCGTCTTCGGGTCGTGCCAGTTTATCGTGATGGCGCGGTACTTCACCGAATGCCGCAGCAGGTTCACGCGCCGCAGCGCCTCTTCGGGCGGGATCTGCCCGTCCCACTGGAACGGCGTCTGCGACTTCGGCACGAACAGCGCGACCGACGCCGAAATCTGGATCGAGCCCTTCTGCTCCTTCGGCACGACCGCCTTCGCGTGGTCGTACGCCTGCTGCACGAGGCGCGCGATGCCCTTCACGTCGTCGTCGGTCTCAGTCGGCAGGCCGATCATGAAGTACAGCTTGCAGCGCCGCCAGCCGGCCGCGAAGGCCGCGTCGATGGCGCCGAACAGGTCGTCCTCGGTCACGTTCTTGTTTATCACGTCGCGCAGCCGCTGCGTGCCGGCTTCGGGCGCGAAGGTCAGGCCGCCCTTCTTCTGGCCGGCAACGAGCCCGGCCATGCCCACCCCGAACGAGTCGAGGCGCTGCGAGGGGATGGAAATCCGCACGCCGGTTCCCTCGTATTCGCGGTTCAGCCGCATGAGGATGTCGGCGATCTGCGAGTGGTCGGTCGTGGAAAGCGAGGTGAGCGACACCTCGTCGTAGCCGGTTTCGGCCAAGCCGCGCACCACCGCGTCGACCACGTTGTCGGCCGAGCGCTCGCGCACCGGGCGGTACATCATGCCCGCCTGGCAGAAGCGGCAACCGCGCGCGCACCCGCGCAGGATCTCCACGTTCAGGCGGTCGTGCACGGCCTCCGCGAACGGCACGATGCACGGCTCCCAGCCCGAGCTGGACGCGAAGCCGCCGTACAGGCGCTTCTCGATGACGGGCCGCGCTTCGGGCTCGAGCGGCTCGACCCACGAGCCCGTCTCCTGCGCCTCGGCTGCCGTGCGCCACCGGTACAACGTGGGCACGTACCAGCCGTCGACCTTCGCAAGCGCCCGCCAGATGTCGCGGCGCGTCGCCCCTTGCGCGCGGCAGGCGCGGATCACCTCGAGACCTTCGGGCAGAGCCTCCTCGCCTTCGCCGATGCAGATCGCGTCGAAGAACAGCGAATACGGCTCGGGATTGTACGCGCACGGCCCGCCGCCGACCACGAACGGGTCGTCGTCGGACCGGTCGGCGGCGCGCAGCGGGATGCCGCCCAAATCGAGCGCTTCCAAAACGTTGGTCGCCGCGAGCTCGTGCGGCAACGTGATGCCGATCGCGTCGAACGCGCGAAGCGGCGCGCAACTTTCAATCGAGAACAGCGGCAGGCCCGCGCGGCGCAGCTCGTCGCACATCTCGGACGCCGGCAAGAAACCGCGCTCGGCCGCCATGCCCTCGCGCGCGTTCACCACATTCACGAGGATGCGCAGTGCCTGGTTCGCCTGGCCGAGCTCGTAGGTGTCGGGGTAGATCATGCAGAACCGGAAGTCGGCGTCGGGTTTGTACACGCTGCCCCATTCGCGGTTGATGTAGCGCGACGGCCGCTCCGCCCGCGCCACCAGCGGCGCAACCTTGTCCCAAATGCTCTCGAAGCGCGTCATCGGCCCTCGCTCAACTCCCGCCTGCCATTTTGCGTGAGTCCCTATTGTGCCATAACGCGCGTTGCTGCGGAAATTGCGCCGCTTGCGCCCGTAGCATAAAGGGCTTTCAGGGGCTCGAGCTGACACGACAGCGCCCCAGGCTCGCCGGTGCGCCACTTTTGCTCGGAGCACAAGTGGGGTAGTTACACCTTGATCTTCAGCGTGACGGATTTGGTCGAGGGGTTGTAGTTGTCGTCGCCGGCGGCTTTCACGTTTACTTTTAGCTTGTAGGTGCCCGGTTTCAGGGTGCGTTTCACAGAGATCTTGCCGGCTTTGCTCACCGATATCTTCGAGTTGCCGGAGGCCTTCGCGAAGGTGACCGCGCCCTTCGCACCACTCAGCTTGAACGCCTTCGCCTTCGTCACAGGCGAGCCGTACGACACCGCGATCGTCTTCGAGGCCGCCTTCACCGAAAGCGGGTTGTCCGCCTTGGCGATCGGGAACGTCTTCACGGCCGCGCCGTTGTACGAGCCTGCGCCCTTCACGACGGCCACCGCGTCACCGGCCTTCTTGTTGTTGGCGAACGTCAGCTTGTAGGCGGTGCCCGATTTCAGCGTTACGTCGCCGAGCTTCACGGTGACCTTCGGCTTCACGGCCTTGCCGCCGTTGTACACGGCCGCGCCAACCGTAACCGTGGCCGTCGCGATGTCGGTCTTGATCTGCGCTTTCGCGCGCTCGAGCTCGTCGGCGGCATTCGCCGCGTCCTCGACCGAGTCCACGCGCGCCTTCGCCTCGCGCAGCCTCAGCTCGTCGGCTTCGGCGGCCGTGACGGGCTCCGCATACGCCTTGATCGAGAAGTTGTCGACGGGGCACTGGTCGATGTACCGCTCGCCGGGCGTTCCGTCCTCTACCTTAGGGATAGCGGCGATGTAGTCGCTCCAATCGACCCACGCGCGCTCGCTGTTGCGGTACAGGTAGCTCTCGCCCTTGTTCACGACCGCCTCGTTGTATGCCTTTATGTTCGCGCCCTGCGCGATGTAATACTCGGCGTAGGACTTCGACACGCCCTGGTTCGCCGACACGCTGTAGGTGCGCGCGCCGTCGGCGCCGACCTTCGAGACGGTCGACACGATCGAGAACGTCTGCCCCGGCTCGATCAGAACCGGCAGGTCGAGGTCGAGCCGATGGAAGCCGCTGTACTCGAAGGTCTCGGACTGGCGGTACACCATCGTGCCGTCGGTCGGGTCCTTCGCCGTGTCAGCCAGCCGGTAGATCGCGAACGTCACGCGCATGTTCGCCTCGGGGGTGCGCGTCGACACGCTCTTCACCGCCACGGTTGCATCGGCCTCGTCGCTGCCGAAAATGTTCGCCGAGCTCACGACGTCGGTCGTCGCGTCAGTCGTGTAGAACCCGCCGAACGCCGGCATGTAGTCGTGCTGCAGCGTGTAGAACCCGTCGCTGCCGGCAAGGTTCGACGAGAACGTCATGCTTTCCGGCTGCCCGATCATCTTGTCGTAGTACGACAGGTAGAAATATCCCGTGTACTCGCCTTCGGCGTTCTTGATGCCGTACGCTCCGCCGCCCGTCACGTTGCCGAGGTCATCGGCGATCTTGTCGGCCGTAGAGCCCCAGCTGTTCTTCACGATCCAGGCACCGTCGCCGGGCGCTTCGGTCTTGAAGTTCTTCGCGGAGTAGCTGTCGTCCCAGCCGACGATGCACACGCCGTGGTCGGCCGGGTGCGTGGTGTCCGACACGTACTGGTTGTACCCCTTGCCCAGGGGGTCGTCGGGAGTACCCATGGTGTAGGTGCCGGTCTGGTCGGCGTAGAACATGATGGTCACGCCGCGCCCGTCGGCGATCTCCCGCTTGATGGCGGCCTGACTCGCCGCGTTGAGCTGCGTTCGGTCCCCGTTCCAGTACTCGGGCAGCACGCTGCCGTCCTTCAGCACCATGCCGCTCGTCAGCAGGCGGTTCGGCTCGCCCGCGCTGTTGAGCTCGGGAATCGACCAGTCGTCTTCCTTGGAATACGCGCCGCCGTTCACGAACATGGCGCGCACGACGTCCTCGTAGTACTCGAGCACCTGCTGCACGGTTATCTCGCGCCCGGTCTGCTCGCTCAAGGCGCTCGCCTGGTTCGCCAAGAACACGTCGACCTTGTCCTGGCCACCCAACTCGCTTGCGAGCTGCGCGCGCGTGGCCTTCTCGGGGTCGGCGTCGAAGTAGGCCAGGTCGCGGAAATTCGACATGCCCTGCGCGTCCACCCCGCGGTACGGGAACAGGCTTTCCCCGACGGGGCCGACGCCCTGCGAGAACAGCGTGGTGATGAAGATGGGAGCGCCACCGGCGTCGAACGAGGCATTGGGGTCGGTGGTGTTGATCGTGTGGATGCCCTCGCCCACCTGAGTCGGGTCAACGCTTTCCGTGA
>JAFUBE010000419.1 GCA_017460365.1 Eggerthellaceae bacterium | reverse complement strand
GCCGCTCGCGAGGTCGTGCTCTTCGGTGTATACCGTGCCTTCCGGTTCGCGCACCGCGACGGCCCAGTTGTACTTGCCGCGCATCATGATTCCCTCGAGCAGGGCTTGTCCGCCGACGTGGGTTTTCAGGGCCCCGTCTTCGGAAAATGCGCGCGATAAATCGCTTTTCGCCTTCTGTTCAGCCATTTTGAATACCTTGTCGTCTCGTGTCTCGCCATGCATTGTGCCATGCGATTTCAACGCCTCTGAAAACTTCAGAGTTCTTCCAAGAATTTCGTGTATGCTAGCAAGCTGTTATGCCCGCACACGTTAATAAACGCAGGGCGCATCGTGTGAATCGAGAAGCGGCCGTGGAATTCGACCGCAGAACAGGAGTGCAGCTTTGAAGCTGGTTGTCACAGAGAAGAACGACGCGGCCGAAAAGATCGCGTCGCTGCTCGGCTCGAAAGCCAAGAAGGACAAGGTGTACAACACGCCGGTCTACCGATTCGACGTGGAAGGCGAAGAGTGGGTCACGATCGGTTTGCGGGGCCACATCCTCGAGCCCGATTTCATGCCCCAGCTCGTTTACAAGAAACGCGGCGGGTGGCGCGGCGTCGATGCCGACGGGCAGGTCGTGGACGCCCAGATTCCCGACGCCTTGCCGAAACCCCCGTTCAAGAAGAAGAAGCCGTTCACCGAAGACGGCGTCGACTTGAAGGGCTGGAAAATGGAGGCGTTGCCGTATCTGGTGTATGCCCCCATCGAGAAGATTCCCAAGGAAAAAGACATTATCCGGTCGCTGAAGAACCTCGCGAAAAAGGCCGATTCCATCTGCATCGCCACCGACTTCGACCGCGAAGGCGAGCTGATCGGCGCAGATGCGCTCTCGTGCATCAAGGAAGTGAACGACACGGCGCCGGTGTCACGCGCCAGGTATTCGGCGTTCACGAAAGAGGAGATCACCCATGCGTTCGCGAATCTCGTCGAGCTCGACGAGGATCTTGCAGCTGCGGGCGCGTCCCGTCAGGACATCGACCTCATATGGGGCGCTGCCCTCACGCGCTACCTCACGCTCGTGAAGTTCGCTGGGTTCGGCAACGTCCGTTCGTCGGGCCGCGTGCAGACGCCAACGCTTGCGCTCATCGTGGCGCGCGAACGCGAGCGGCTTGCTTTCGTGCCGGAAGACTATTGGGTGATAAAGGGCCTGTTCGGAGACGGCGACGAGCAGTTCGAGGCGGGGCATGCGACCGCGCGCTTCAAGTCAGAGGACGCCGCCAACGCGGTCATGGCCCATGTCGATGGCGCCAAGACCGCGCGCGTGGCATCGATCGAGAAGAAGAAGCGCACCGTGCGCCCGCCCGCGCCGTTCAACACGACGAGCCTGATGGCCGCAGCTTCCGCAGAGGGGCTGTCGCCTGCGCGCACCATGCGCATCGCCGAGAGCCTGTACATGGACGGCTACATTTCATATCCGCGCGTCGACAACACCGTGTATCCCGACTCGCTCGACCTTTCCGAAGTCGTGAAGACGATTGCGCCGAACCCGGCGTACACCGAATACTGCAACGAGCTGCTGAAGAAAGGCAAGCTCACCGCTACGCGCGGCAACAAGGAAGAGACCGACCACCCGCCGATCTACCCGACTGCCAAAGCGACGCCCGACGATTTGGAGCCGGCGGCTTGGAAGCTGTACAACCTGGTCGCGCGCCGTTTTCTGGCCACGCTCTCCGAAGCGGCCATCGTGGAAGGCTCGAAGCTCACGCTCGAGGTGCCGGGCGACGGCGCAGGAGAGCGCGAGCCGTTCGCGGTGCGCGGCGACATCACGGTGAAGCCGGGCTTCCGCGCGATCTACCCGTACGGCGTGAAGCGCGACGAACAGCTGCCGGCGCTCGCGCAAGGCGACATCGTAACCTTCAACGGCGCCACCTGCACGAAGAAGCAGACCGAGCCGCCCGCACGTTACAGCCAAGGCAAGCTGATTCAGGAGATGGAAAAGCTCGGGCTTGGCACGAAGTCTACGCGCCATTCGATCATCGAGCGCCTGTACACGGTGAAGTACATCGTGAACGACCCGATCGAGCCCTCGCAGCTTGGCATGGCGGTTATCGACGCGCTCGACGCGTACGCGCCGCATATCACGCATCCCGAGATGACGGCCGAGCTCGAAGGCGAGATGAGCAATATCGCCGCCGGCACCACTACCAAGGCCGATGTCGTGATGAACTCGCGCAACGCGCTCGCCGCCGAGCTCGAGGCGCTGCTGCCCAAGAAAGAGGAAGTCGCGACCGCGCTCGCGGATGCCGTGGCCGCCGACGCCTACGTGGGGAAATGCCCGAAGTGCGGCAAGGACCTGCAGATTCGCGCTTCGAACAAGACGCGTTCCATGTTCATCGGCTGCGCGGGCTGGCCCGACTGCGACGTGACGTATCCGCTTCCGAAAGGCAAGGTGGAGTCGCTCGAAGAGCTCTGCCCGACCTGCGGCATGCCGCAGGTGAAGGTGACCGCGTTCAGGTCGAAACCGCGCACGATCTGCATCGACCCGAACTGCGAGACCAACCAGGAGCCCGATGTCGACGTGGGGGCGTGCCCGGTGTGCGCCGCAAACGGGAAGGAATCGAGGCTCATCGCGCAGCGCAATCCGCGCACGCTCAAGCGCTTCATCCGCTGCGAGAACTACGAGGAATGCGAGTGCAGCTACCCGCTTCCGCAGTACGGCGCCCTCACGGCGACCGAGGAGGTCTGCGAGTCGTGCGGCGCTCCCATGGTGATCGTGACGACCAGCCGTGGCCCGTGGAAGCTCTGCCCGAACTTCGACTGCCCGAGCAAGGAGAAAGAGGAAGAGGAAAAGAAGGCTGCGAAATCGAAGAAGGGTCGTGGCCGCAGCCGCAAGAAATAGCGATTCGGGCGCAGGGCGCATACGATTCGTTCAAGACGACAGGAGACGAACATGGCATACGTAACGTGGAAGCTGGAGACCCTCGAGCGGTTCTGCTCGGACGTGTTCGAGGCGTTCGGTTTCGACAAGCAGGATAGCGGTCGCATCAGCGACGTGTTGCTCACCGCCGATTTGTACGGTATCGAAAGCCACGGCATGCAGCGTATGGTGCGCTACCACAAGGGCATCGAGAAAGGCCAGATCCACCGCGACGCCAAACCCGAAATCGTCTTCGAAACGCCGGTGAGCGCAGTGATCGACGGTCATTCAGGCAGGGGCCAGCTCGTGAGCGCGTTCGCGATGGAAAAGGCCATCGAGAAGGCGAAGGCGTGCGGCATCGGCATCGTGAGCGTGCGCGAATCGAACCATTACGGCATCGCGGGCTATTATGCGCAGATGGCTTCGAAAGAGGGGCTCATCGGCTTTTCGTGCACCAATTCCGAGGCCATCATGGTGCCGACGTCCGGTCGCAAGGCGATGATCGGCTCGAACCCCATCGCCGTTGCGGTTCCCGCCGACCCGTATCCGTTTTTGTTCGACGCTTCGACCACCGTGGTGACGCGCGGCAAGCTCGAGATGTACAACAAGATGGGAAAGCCGTTGCCCGATGGCTGGGCGCTCGACGAGAACGGCAACCCGAGCAACGAGGCGCCGCGCGTGCTCGCCAACATCGTGGGCAAGAACGGCGGCGGCATCATGCCGCTCGGCGGTTCGACCGAGACGCTCGGCAGCCACAAAGGCTATGGCGGGGGCATGGTGGCCGAGCTGTTCAGCTCCATCCTGTCGCAGGGAGTGACGAGCAACGAATGCTGCACGTTCCCCGACAAGACGGGAATCTGCCACGGATTCGCGGCAATCGACCCGGCTGCGTTCGGCGATGCCGAAGCCATAAAGGAGCACTTTTCGGCCTATCTCGAGGCGCTGCGCGAGAGCCCCCGGGCCGAAGGCGCCGAGCACATCTACACGCATGGCGAAAAGGAAGTCTTCGCCGAGAAGGACCGCCGCGAGAACGGCATCCCGGTGAACGACGGCACGATGGTCGAGCTGCTCGACCTGTGCTCGTACCTGAAGCTCGACTTCGCGGAATACTTCCCGGGTTACGAGCCTCCGGCCGAGTTCTCGGGCTTCGCGGGGAATTACTAATCAATCGAGCTTTCTGCTGCTGCCCACGGGTCGAGCGGCTCCGTCTGTGACGGTGCGCGGTAT
>JAFUBE010000418.1 GCA_017460365.1 Eggerthellaceae bacterium | reverse complement strand
TTGCGGATAGTTTGTTTCCGTCTGTTTCGTCAGAAAAATTGCATAATATTTCTGACGAATTGAAGATCCTTATTATGAGAATGTACAGGATATAGCCAGCCATTGCTCTGGGTACCTACTACCGCATGTTCCGCGACCAGCATCCAGAGCTCAAGGTGACGGGGCTGTTCGACCCCAGCATCGACAACAACGAGGGCGCCGTCTACAAGGAGGACGGCCTCGTGGAGCTGCTGAAGGGCTACAACAAGCTGTATGGCAAAGACTACGGCATCTCGAATCATGCGTCGTTCAAGCGCGACGTAGCGGCGCGACTCGCTCACAAGAGGCCGTACACCGGCATCGAGAAGAAACCCGACGAGCAGCTCGACCTGCTAATCGTGGTGGATCAGATGCTAACCGGCTTCGATTCAAAATGGGTGAACACGCTCTACCTCGACAAAGTGTTGACCTACGAGCACCTCATCCAGGCGTTCTCTCGTACCAACCGCCTCTTCGGACCGGAGAAGCCCTTCGGGACCATCCGCTACTACCGCTACCCGCACACGATGGAGAAGAACGTCGAGGAAGCGGTCCGACTCTACTCAGGCGAGCGCCCCTTCGGATTGTTCGCTCAGAAGCTTGAGCAGAACCTCGAGTGGGCAAACGACCTGTACGGACAGATTAAGAGCCTATTCGAGGCGGCGGGGGTTTTTGGCTTCGAGCACCTTCCCGAGTCGGAGGCGGCATGCGCCAAGTTCGCGAAACTGTTCAAGGAGCTGACCGACACCCTAGAGGCCGCCAAGATCCAGGGGTTCAGCTGGGACGAGCTCGCCTACGAGTTTGTCCATGACGGGGAAAAGTCGACCGTCGAGCTCGGCTTCGACGAGAACACCTACCTCATACTCGCCCTCCGCTACAAGGAGCTCTTCGGACCAGTCGGTCCCGGAGGCGAGGTCGACGTACCCTACGACATCCACGGGTACCTGACCGAGATCGACACTGGCCACATAGACACGGCATATATGAACGCGAACTTCGAGAAATGGCTTAAGCGTCTAACCACAGGCGGGGCAAGCTCCGCAGAACTCGAGGCAATGCTCGATGAGCTACACGGATCGTTTGCGTCGCTCGACCAGGAGCAACAGCGCTATGCGGACCTCGTCATCCAGGCGGCACAGGGATTCGACCTCGAGCTAAAACCGGGAATGACCTTTATGGATTACATCAATGAGTTTCAGGCAAAAGGAAAGGCCGGCCAGGTGAAATCCCTCGTGAATGCTTTGGGCATCGACGAGCACCAGCTCAGGGCGCTCATGGCTCAGCATGTCACTGAGGCGAACATCAACGAATACGGGCGGCTCGACTCTCTTAAGAAGACAGCACATGCAGAACTTGCCAAACAGTTCTTTTCCAGGAGGGAAGGCAAACCCGTGCCGCCATTTAAGGTGTCGATCATGCTTGACGCGCTTTTGCGAGAGTTCATTCTTTCGGGTGGATTTGACATCGAATAATACAGCGTTAGTGCGTTTGGTCCTCCGAGTATGTCATTAGGCAGAGCGAACTTGGGAACAGCGTAAGTGGGGGGATGTGGCCGAACATTTCGAGTATGGGCTGAATGCTGCTGCCACAGAATTTGATGGCGTGAACAAGTATCTGCGAATTACCGACATCGATGATGATACTCACGAATTCCGTTTCGACGATCTCACTACGCCCCA
>JAFUBE010000417.1 GCA_017460365.1 Eggerthellaceae bacterium | reverse complement strand
GCTGCGGTCACGCCGCCCGCGACAAGGAGGCGGGTGGCGCGGTCACGCCCAACGCGCGCGCACCCGCCGCCAGCCGCAGCCTCGTTCGATTGGGCCTGCCGCGCAAGGTCGAGCAGGGAATCGCCCACCGTGAGCGAGCACCACGCGACCCCCGTGTCCACGACGCTGCCCTCCTGCCCGGGGCAGAGGGGCGCCTCTTCGGGCGGCATGCCGCCTACGAATCGCACGGCCTCGTGTTCTTCGAGCAGAACCCCCGCCCATCGCACCCGCACTGCTCCAGCCAGCTGGAGCCTCCCGCGATGCCTTCGAGCTCTTCGTCGCTCAGCTCGAAGCCCTCATCCTGCGCGAGCGCGAGTATCTCCTCGGGGGTCCTGCATGCCCGGGCCTTTCCCTTCACCTCGTCGGAGAGGTTGTTGTACCTGCTTTCCAGCGACATGCCGCCGCTCCTTTCCCCCCGGCGATCCGGGGTCCCGCCATCGTCCGTTGCGGACGCTCACGCTTCCGCGTCTGTCCGGTTATACGCAATCGAGCGCGTTTCCGTCCCGCCGTTGCGCGCTTGCAAGACATCGCCGGCCTTGCGCTGGTCTCCGTTTTCCGCTTCTCTATGTTATTCATCTGAACAACGTGTTCCATCCGGCTAAATGTTTAGTTTTCTTCCCCGCAATCGTTTTCGGCGCGGCGGCGCTCGTAGGCGGCCGTCGCGACCCCGGCTGCCACTAACGCAGCTCCCAGCAGGCCGAGCGGGAAAGCGTCGCCGGTATTGGGCGCTGTGGACCGGTTCGGGTTCGAGGCCGAAGTGCCGCGCGCATCGTCCGATTCGGGAGATCCTGCGCCCGCATCCGGCGCCGTGACGGGGGCGGACGAGAAGTCGCCGCTCGCGCCGGATTCGGCCACGTGCAGCGTCTCCATGTGGCGCTGGTCGGGGTCCTGCACGTCGGCGGGGGCCGTGCGCGTCTGGACCACCTTGTAGTCGCCTGGCTCGATGTGGAACTCGACCGCTTCGGGCTCGTCTACCCCCGTCTCGCCCTCGGCCTGCGCGTACAGGCCCGCACTTTGGGTGCTCAGGGCGCTGTCGGGCGCCTGCACGCCATCGCTCGCCACGAACAGCACCTTCTTCTCGCCCGATTTCCAGCTCGTGGGCACGGTGACGGTGACGGCGTACACGCTGGTCTTGCCGGGCGCCAGCGCATAGTCGTCCTCGAGGCCCGTCAGACCGCCTTTGCCGTCCGGCTGGTTGTAATGCGACTCGCAGATAGTGTCTTTCCCGAACGTCACGTTGGCGGAAGCGCCGGGAACGCGCTCGTAGGCGCCGGTGCTCTCGTTGCACGCGCACAGCGCCAGCGTGCATCCCGACAGGAACACGTTACCGTCGTTGCGCACGGCCACGTGGAACTTGATCTTGCCGCCGGGCATCACGAACGGGTTCTCCGCCTCGCAGGCCGTAGCCGTGGCGCAGCGCACGGGCGGAACCGACGTGTACCAGATGTCGGCCGCATGGTAGAGCACCCTGCCCTGCGCGTCGCGCGTTCCCGTGTCCACGTACTCGGTGCGCAACGCCTCCACCGCCGCCGAGCTGTTCACGCTGAGCACTTCGAGCGCATCGGTATCGTGTGCGAGGTCGGCCACGACGAAGGGATCGGAGAAGTGGTTGCCCCGTATGCGGCATGCCATGAGTTGGTAGACGGCGGGGCGCGTCTTCACGTCCTCTTCGCCGTCGGCTCCCCACACGCGGTCCTCGTCGGCGTCGCGCGTCTGAGGCCAGAAGATGAAGGTGCCTCTCGGGTTCACGGCGAAGTTCACCACGTTAAAGCCAGTGGGCCCTATAGGCTCTACGTTCAGCTTCGGCGTGGCGTCGTCGGTCCACGTGGTCTTGTGTAGCGTCCACTTGGAATAGTCGCGCTTGTCGGGCGGAAGCTCCAGCTGAGCGGGGTCATCTGGATACGACGTCAGCGAGTAGCCTTGCCTAGGGCACGGCACCAGGCGTATGGAAGCGTCGTAGTCCTCGCAACGCTTAACGGAGCGGAGTGCACTTCCCCCTATCCATGCCCTCACGCTGAGCAGCAGATAGTGGCATTTTTCAGCGCCGCGCACCATGAGTGTATACGTTTGGGAGTTCGTGTCGCTATCATCGTACTTGTAGAACGCGACTGTCTGCTCATAAGCCGTGGTGTCCGATAAGTTGCCCGCAAGAGCCCCCAGGCTACTCTGGTTGGGAGCAGCAAATGCTCCGCCGGAAAAATTAGAGAAGAGAATTCCTATGCGCACCTCTGCAGACGTGCCGAGCACCTCTTCAGCGGTATCGGCGCATCGGTCAAGAAACGTGATCATAGCGTGCTCTTTGTACGCCGGGTAGTGCGTTAACTGCAGCGAGAGTATGCTATGGAAGGCGTTGGGCTTGTAGTTTATGACCTCGCTTCCCTTGCGACAATAACAGCTCCCGTCGCCTGGTTCGGTGAAGGAGGAAGCGTCTATAACCTCGTCGCCGCCAACGAAGAAGGCTCCTCGAATGCACAACGATGTAAAGACGAGGTCGGTTGCCGCGCTTGCGAGGCTGGAGTCTTGCCGCCTGCCAGACACTATCACGATATCCAAGTAGTTCGTGAACGCGCCGCCGCCAAGATCGAAGTCGTAGTCGTAGAGCTCGTCATGGGGCATGCCCTCGATTCCCGTGCTGAACTCGATGATGCGAGTAGCGCCCTTCGGTGTGCCGTCGATGCAATTCGCAACGAGGCGCGTACGCATCTTGCCTGCAACCTGCACGGCAGCAATTCTGAAGCACCAGGTGCCCGTCACCAACTCGGCGTACTGGTCATGATTTGGCGTGAGGTCATCTCTGCCGCTAAGCTCCACCACTTTGGCGTGCGCCGAACCGAAGACGTGGCTGTCGTCGGTGCCGAACAGCCTCATATCCGACGAGGGGCGAATGCCTCCCATCGCGCCAAGCGCCGCCACGCCCGGGTTTGGCAGGTCGGTGCTGGACATGACGGAGAGCAGGTTCGCCTCACGTGCGGCCGCATCCGCCTCCTGCGGTACGAGGTCAGGCGAACTGCCGGCCATGAGCGCGCCATGGCCCGACCCGCCGCCCGCTTGAGCGGCCAAGCTGGCCGAACTCGCTTGCGAAAGATCGTATACGGTATACACGATGGGCGTGCCGTCGGCAAGTTGGCCCTCGGCCTCGGTGGCGATAGCGTCCCAGTTAATTAACGTCTCCTGATCCTGCGCAGAGACGCTTCCCTCGCTTGTCGTTGCCAGCATATCGTCGGTAATGGGCGTCATCTGATCGAGCAAATCGTCGACAGACAGACCTGCCAAGGCGTTAACCACTTCCTGTTCCGCCTGCGTCTTTATGGCTGCCGGGCCCTCGCCGTTCCAGTTGTCGTAGAAGTTCGAGAACGGCTTGTTGTACAGCGAAAAACTGTGCGTGAACAGGAACAGCTCAATGACCAGCGAGATCTGCGCCGACCACCCTGCCGCGAAGTGCGGGCTCGGCAAGTTGTCAGGTTGGGTGCCCATGGGAACGCCGAAGAACAGCGTGAGCGTGATCGCGCCCTTCACGGAGATGGACGCCACGCCCCTCAGCCCCACGCCCACCGACAGCGAAGGCGTGATGTTGAACGTCATGGTGAAGCCGGTGTTCGTGTAGTCCCATTCCCAACGCGACATGTCTCCGATGGCCTTGAGCAGCTGCTCGTCCTTGTTCTTCCTCGCGGAGGTGGCCGCGGCGGAAAGCGCAAAGATGAGGCTCGCGTCGAGCGAGAACGTTATGAGCACGGGGATGGGCCCGGCGAAGAAGTTCTCGGTGATGGTGAAGTTCGCGCCTGCGACGATTTGGCCGGCTACCTCGCCCTGGAATACACCCTTGTCGGAGTTCCACTTGGCGAGCGCGAGCAGTTGGAAGTTAACCATGATGGAGAACGACTTGAACAGATCGATCTGCTGGACGGCGCCCGGCTTGCTCATGAGGCCGGAAGTCTTGTCGGTCATGGTCTTCAGGATCTTCGTTTTCTTGTCCCACTGTTGCTCGATCGTCTTGCGCGGGTACTTCCCCCAGCCGCTCTTGTCCGACGCGCCGCCGTCGTTGAGGTAGCCCCAACTTGGCGACTTCAAGGTGATTTGCACCATGCCGAAGGGGTTCACGTAGATGCCCACGGGCAGCTCGGGCATCCAGAAGTTCAAGTTGCCGCCGCCCACGAGCGGGGCGTCGCCCGGCCAGGTGGCATTCAGCCCCGTGGTCGCCTGGGTGGCGAGCGCCTGGGTTTGCACGGCTCCCCCGGTCGTATTGAAAGGCGCCAGGCTGACGTTCTGCTTGTCGGAAGGCTCGTCCACCACGCCCTCCGACACGGTGAAGGCGAGCGGCCAGGCGTACGTCTTGCCGTCTTGTACGAATGCTAATTTGAACTTGCCGCCAACTGGCAACGCTTCCGGGTCGCCCGTTTTCAGAAAATGAGCGCCGAAGGTGGCCGTCGCGGGCGTGGCGTAGGTAAGGACCTCCTTGGAACGGCCGTCCGCCTGCTGCACCATCCTCTTCACCGCCACCGGCTCGCCGAAGGTCGCCTGCGCGCTCTGGCGCGGCACGAACTCCTCGCCTTCGACCCAAAGCTCCACGGTTGCGGCTTTGTCGCCGGCGAACCCCATGATGCTTACCTTTATTTCATGATTGTCCTGGTTCGCAGGCGTCGACGAGAAGTCGTTCTTGATGTAGAGCGCATCCCATTCGTCGAACGAGACGAGACGCGGGTAGGGCACGTTGTTCTCGCCGTCGAGGGGATGCGCCGGCACTTGCAGGCCGCCTCCGCCCTCCACGGCCATGCATGCCGTCTCGAAGCTCCGCCAGCCGTCCTTCTCTACGCTCACGGATCCGTTGAAGTAATAGGAGTCCAGGTTATTCACATCCTCGCCATCCTCGTTCACCGAGAGCTGGCGAATATCGATGTTTGCGACACCTTTGGCGTGTGTGGTCCTCGAGACCGTCTTGCCGTTGAAGCGCGACTTAACCGTGACCTCGGCGCCTTCGACGGGTGGGTAGGACACCATGCCCGCATCGTTTACCTTGCCCTTGGAAACATCCACCACTATGAAGCCTACTTCATAGGGTTCGACGACGTCGATGACAACGTACTCCGATTCGCGTCCCGCAACCTCGTCGATATCGGTCGCATCTGCGTCGGCGTATGCCGGGCGCGGAGCGAGCACGAGTCCTCCCGCGAGCGTGGGCAGCGTGACGAGCGAACCGCATACGAGTTCTACGAACGAACGCCTTGATAGGTCTTCCACGAGATCACCAACATTCATCGGGGCCTTTACGGGTTGAACCTGAATGCATTACTTATAATACGCGAGCGCGGCGCGTTTCGTCCCGACGCTTCTGAGCGGGTTTACCCGTGACCGAGCCATGGGCGACAAGCTGAGCTGCATCCGCCCCAAATCACACACTGCGGGACCCTGGGGCCCGATTCGTCGGGGTTTTCCCAGGTTGCAGCAAGCGAGCCGGACTCGTCGGGCCCGCAGTGCGTGATTTGAGGGGGGCATCTGGACGGACTTTATGACGAGGGGATTATCTCCTAGCTGCTAGGAAAACACTCTAATCCACCCTACACCGAATAGCGCAGGTCAGATGTGATTTCCCACAACACTCCGCACCACATAAAACGCTCCTTGGT
>JAFUBE010000416.1 GCA_017460365.1 Eggerthellaceae bacterium | reverse complement strand
TCTCTTCGTTAAAATGAGTAACATTCCCCATCACGGACCTGCGGCTCTGACTTCTCCCCGAGGGTCTCTTGACTACTCCCCGGGGGGTGAGTACAAAAAGTGTATCTTGACCCCTATTCAAGGTGATCGACGGCAGCCGCTAGCCACAGCTCTCGGCGCTTTTGCTCCGCTTCTGTTCGTTGAGGCGGGCAAGCAGCGCTAGCGCGTAGCGCTCGGGGTCGTCCTTGAACGGGATGCACCGCCGCTCCCCGAACAGGCGCTTGTACGGGCAGCCGCCCACGCACAGGGGAAGCCACACGCACTCGCAGCACTCCCCATCGGGCACGGGGCAGGCGGTGTTCAGGAACATCGTGAGGTTGTCTGCGCACCCCGACGTCTCGAACGGGCGAGCCGGGTCCCAGTCGTGCGCGGTGCCGAAGGCCAGGTGGGGCTTGTCCACCGCCTCCCAGCACTTCTGCAGGTTGCCGAGCGCGTCGATGCCCACGTTCCAAATCCCATGCGCACCGCAGTAGCTGCCGCGCCCGCTCGAGAAGCTCTCGGCCTCCTGGACCGCGCTCAAATCGACCGAGTCCGCACCGCAAAGCAGGCCCACTTGCCTCCCGCGCTGGTCGGCCACTTCGCTGCCGGACACGGTTGCGGTGTAATAGGACAGATCGTTGCCCGATTCCTTGGCCAGCCCCTCCACGAACGCCTTGAGCTCGTCTACCTCGTGCCGGTTGCCCTCGTGGATGTTGTGGCGCACGCTCACCTTGAACGGAATCTTTAGGCCGCTCAGGTTGGCCGCGATGCGCTCGAACGTGGGGCCTCCGCCGGCCAGGTGGCGCGTGGCATCGTGGACGGCGCCCAGGCCGTCGAGGGTGATCTGGGCAGAGCCCACCTTGCAGCGTGCCAGCATGTCGACGACGTCCTGCGCGAGCAGGTATCCGTTGGTGATGATGCCGGCCGAATACGTCCCGCCGCGCTCCTGAGCGAGCGCCATGAGGCGCACCGAAAGCGACTCGATGACGTCGCAGGCCAAAAGCGGCTCGCCGCCGAACCAGTTGACGTCGAGCCTGCTTGCCCCGCTGGCATCGAGCATGCGCTCGGCGAGCGCCACGACGTCGTCTTGCACCTGCTCGCCCATCTTGCCCGCGCGGTGGTTCTCGAAGCAGTACGGGCAGTCGAAGTTGCAGCCCATGGTGGGGCAGATAGTAAGGCTCACGCCGCCCGGCCCGGCGCAGGAGGCGCGCCCGAGCGCGTCGAGCGCCGCCCGCTCGTCGAGCTTGCAGATGACGCCCCGCCTGGCGAAGCGCTCGATGATGGGATGGTCTTCGGCTAGCTTGTCGAACGACGACAGCAGGAACATCTCGATCGGCGTGTACTCAGCGCAGCTGCCCTTGTACAGGTTGGCTATGACCACGTTCTTGTTATCGGGCACCTTCGCCATCAGGTTGTAGCGCGACACATGCCAGCCGACCTCTGCCGCCGTGCGCCCGTCTGTCGCTGCAGCTGCCTCCACGTCATCCTCCTTCACAGACGTGCCTGAAAGCGCCCGGCCGTACAAGGATGGTGCACGGCCGGGCGGCATGTGCGGACTTTCGAGTCACGACTTTAGTAACACTTGCAGCCCTTATAGCCGCGGCACACTTTGCATGCGACGCCAACGCACACGTCTCCCCACATCGCGCCGCCGTTGATGCTTTCCAGCTCCTCGTCGGAAAGCTCGTAACCCTCCTCCTTGGCGAGCGCCAGGATCTCCTCGGGGGTCTTCGCCTTGAGGGCACGTTCCTGCTGCTCGGGGGTCAGGTCTTCAAGGTTCATGGATGCTCCTTTCAGCCATCGCGGGTTTATTCCCTTAATAGTTTATACGCATCATATGGCCGTTCGTCTCGCTATCATTCCCTAAATCTAAATGAAATCGGTTCAGGCGGGTTCGACCCGCATGACATCGCCATCAGCGTAGCCGTCGACAACGCAATCGAATTCGGCCTTTAGCAGCTAAGTCCTCTCTGCTATTCTCCATCCCAAACGCAGCGTGACACTTCGTGTCTGACGGGAAGTGTCACCCGTTTTCCTAGATGCCTTCGCGCCAGGCGGTGAAGGGCAGGGTGAAGCGGTCTTCCGGCTTGCGCTCGACCGTAAGGCCGTGATCCGCAAACGCCTGTTCCAGCGCATCGACGATGGCCGTTACGTAGTGGCAGGCCAGGCAGTCGATCCTGAATTGCCCGCCGTGGTCGATTACGTTTACGTGAAGCGTGTTGCCTGCAGGAGGCTTACAGAGGAAGCGGACGTCGGTGAGGCTGCCGGAGTAGCCAGTCTTATGCAGGCGGCCGATGTAGTCGATGTAGAAGGTGTCGTGGGAGATCGTCGTGAAGAACGCGGGTTTCTTGGTTTCCTCCCAGTAGTCGGTCGTCTCCTCCATCCGCTTGGAATACATCGCACCCAGCGTGTTGTACACGCTGCGATACACGTCGGGGCTCATCTGCTGCTTCTGGATGCCTCGCTGCTGCGCTGCG
>JAFUBE010000415.1 GCA_017460365.1 Eggerthellaceae bacterium | reverse complement strand
CCGATTGCCCCACTTGGGGTCTGGCAGAAAGTCGGGCAATCGGCACCCCGGGACGGGGCGGAAATGGGCCTTTAGTGTGAAGTCTCCTGCGCGACGAGGTCGGCGGCACCGTAGCGTTTGCGCAGGGCGGGCTTGTCGATTTTGCCGGTCGCGTTGCGCGGCACCTCGGCGAAGACGTACTTGCGCGGGCGCTTGTAGCGCGGCATGTCGAGGCAGAAGTCGGCCATCTCGGCTTCGCTGCACGTGCGGCCTTCCTTCAACTCGATCACGGCGCATGCGATCTCGCCGAGCCGCTCGTCGGCCACGCCGATCACCGCCACGTCCTTCACGTTGTCGTTCTTGCGGATGAACGTCTCGATCTGCACGGGATAGAGGTTCTCGCCGCCGGTGATGATGACGTCCTTCGCGCGGTCGACGAGCGTGATGAACCCGTCTGCGTCGATTTTCGCCACGTCGCCGGTATAGAGCCACCCATCGCGCAGCGATTCGGCGGTCGCCTCGGGGTTGTTGTAGTATTCGACCATCACGCAGTTGCCGCGCAGGCAAAGCTCACCCACATCATCGCTGCCCGGTTCGACGACCGAACCGTCTTCGCGCCTGATCTCGGCTTCCCAACCCCAGCCGGGAATTCCGTTGGTGTCGAGATGCTCGAAGTTTTCCACGCCCAAGTGGATCGAGCCCGGCCCCATGCCTTCCGACAGGCCGTAGTTGTTGTCGTAGGCGTGGTTGGGGAAGCGCTTCTTCCAACGGCGCACGAGGCTCGGCGGTACCGGTTGCGCGCCGATGTGCATGAGCCGCCACTGGTCGAGGCGGTAGTTGTCGAGGTCGACCTTGCCGTCGTCGATGGCGTCGAGGATGTCTTGCGCCCACGGCACGAGCAGCCACACGAGCGTGCAGTGCTCTTCGGAAACCGTCTGCAGAATCCAGTCGGGGCGCACGCCGCGCAGGATGACGCCCTTGCTGCCGCTCACCAGGCTGCCGAACCAGTGAATCTTGGCGCCGGTGTGGTACAGCGGCGGGATGCACAAGAAGCAGTCGTCGCGCGTTTGCCCGTGGTGGTGCTGCTCGCACAGGCCCGCTTGCAGCAAGCTGCGGTGGTTGTGCAGGATTGCCTTGGGGAAGCCGGTCGTGCCGCTGCTGAAATAGATGGCGGCGTTGTCGTCGTCGGAAAGCTCGATGTTGGGCTCTTCGGCCGAGAAGTGCACGACGCGGTGATTGTAGCTGCGCGCGAACGAGGGGCAGTCCTCGCCGACGAAGTACATGCGCTGCACCTGGGGAATGCGGTCGGCGATCTGCTCGACGCGCCCGATGAACTCGGGGCCGAACACGAGCACTTCGGCGTCGGAGAGCTCGAGGCAATACTTGATCTCGTCGGCGGCGTAGCGGTAGTTCAGCGGAACGGCCACGCAGCCCGCCTTCAACACGCCGAAGTAGATGGGCAGCCATTCTAGGCAGTTCATGAGCAGGATGGCCACCTTCGTCCCGCGCTTCGCCACGCCCGTCTCGATGAGCAGGTGCGCGAAGCGGTTCGCCTGGTCGTTGAACGCGCGCCACGTGATTTCGCGCCGGTAGCGTTGCGACGGCGGCGTTTCCACCAGCTCGTAGTCGCGCCAGGTCTTGCCCCGCTCGTCGCGGATGGCCGGATTCACCTCGACGAGCGCGATCTCGTCGGGGTATTTGGCCGCGTTCATGATCAGGTGGTCGGTTGCCGGCATCGTGTTCTTCCCTTCGTTAGCCAATGTCTCTAGTGTATTGTAGCCAATCCGGTGTGTCGCTTCTCGTCAGATCCGAGGGGTACCCCACTTTCTGCCAGACCCAAAGTGGGG
>JAFUBE010000414.1 GCA_017460365.1 Eggerthellaceae bacterium | reverse complement strand
CGTTCCCTCTCAAGTATGCGTTTCTCAAAACTACCCCACTTTGGGTCTGGCAGTAAGTGGGGCAGCGGGGTGGGGTGGCAGGTTTACTTGATGTGGCCGAGGAAGTCTTTCGTGCGGTTGTGCTGGGGGTGGTCGAAGACCTCGCTGGGCGAACCCTCTTCCACGATGACGCCGCCCTCCATGAAGATCACGCGGTCGGCGACTTCGCGGGCGAAGCCCATCTCGTGGGTGACGACGACCATGGTCATGCCAGCTTCGGCCAGGCTGCGCATGACGTCGAGAACGCCGCGCACGAGTTCGGGATCGAGTGCGGAGGTGGCTTCGTCGAAGAGCATGACATGCGGGTCCATCGCGAGAGCACGGGCGATGGCGACGCGCTGCGGCTGACCGCCCGATAGCTGGCTGGGCCGGAAGTCGGCGCGGTCGGCGAGCCCCACGCGGTCGAGCTGCTCGAGTGCGATTCGCTCGGCGTCGGCGGCCGAGCGCTTCAGCACCTTGCGCTGAGCGAGCATAACGTTTTTCTTGGCGCTGAGGTGCGGAAACAGGTTGAACTGCTGGAAGACCATGCCGACGCGCTCGCGCAGCTTGTCGACGTTGGTGTTCGAGCCGGTGATCTCTTCGCCCTCGATGAAGATGTGTCCGCCGGTCGGTTTTTCGAGCAGGTTGATGCAACGAAGCATCGTAGACTTGCCCGAGCCCGACGGGCCCAGAACGACGACCACTTCGCCGCGTTTCACGTCGACGTTCACATCGCGCAGCACCTCCGTGTCGCCAAACGACTTCGAAAGGTGCTGGATACTCACCATGATGTCGGAATCGGCCACCGCGGCTCCTTTCACGTTAATCCCGGCACCATTATAAAATGAGAACATGACGGAACTCCATGACATGCATTGCCATTTGGATTTCATGGCAAACGGCGAAGACGTGGCACGCGAAGCGGAAGCCGTCGGATCGCTGCTGTTCGCGACCACGGTGACGCCCGACGGGTACGAGCGAGCGCGAGAACGGTTTGGCGAGCTTGAGAACGTGCGTGTGGGCGTTGGGCTGCATCCGTGGTGGGTATGCGACGGCGCCGAGAATGCGCAGACCGTTGCCGAGCGAGCTGCTGAATTCGTCGCGAGCACGCGGTTCGTTGGCGAGATCGGGCTGGATTTCGGGAAGCGCTATATCGGCACGCGCAACGCGCAGATCAAGGCGTTTTCGCTGATTGCGAGCGCATGCGGCGCGGCCGGCGGTAAGGTGCTGTCGATCCATTCGGTGAGGGCAGCGCGCGAGGCGCTCGACGCGCTGAGCGAAGCGGGCGCGCTTGAAAGCTGCACATGCGTCTTCCATTGGTATTCGGGCCCATCTGACCAGCTGAAACGCGCTATTGATGCAGGTTGCATGTTCTCGGTGAACGCTCGGATGCTCGCCACCGGCAAAGGGCGCGAGTACGTGAAGGCCATCCCCATGCGGCAACTGCTACTGGAAACCGACGCGCCACCCGAGCAAGGAGTGCCCTATTCGTGGATGCTGCTGCACGACGAGCTCGCACGCACGGCAGCGCAGGTGGCGGCTATCAAGGGCGATGTGGCACTCAACGCGATCGCGGAGAACTCGCGCGGGGTGCTATCCGCCACTGCCATGTAGGTTCGGCGTTGGCGCGCCAGCGCCGAACCTACATGGCAGTGGCGCTTGCGCTGGACGCGCTCGACGAGCTCGACGCAGTAGACGAGAGCTCGGGAATCACGGGTTCGGTGGCTGCGCCGCTCACATCGCCGCCAGCGAGGAAGATTTCCATCATGTCAGCAACGCCGGCCTTGTCGGCGATGACGTACGATACGCCGTTCTCCATACCAGTAGAAGCGGGAATCGTGGCGGTGTAGAGCGTTACGGGATAGTCGTTATTGTGGCGAATCTGATCGGCGAGCGAGTAGATGAAGTCGACGTCCATGCCCGAATCGGTAGTAAGGAACGACGCCGACGCTTTCACGAGACCGTACAGCTCGGAAGCGGGCGCTTCAAGGCCCTTGTGCACGATCGCCTCGATCACCTTGCGTTGATTCGACACGCGCGTGAAGTCGCCGTCGGCGTACGCGCGACTGCGCGAGAACGTGAGTGCGGCAGCGCCATCGAGGTGCTGCGGGCCGGCAGGTATGTACACGGGGCCGGCATCGGGGTCGTCCACCTCTTCGTCGACGACCACGTCGATGCCGCCGATGGCGTCGACCAACCCGACAAGACCTTCGAAATTGATCTCGGCATAGTGATCGATGTCGACGCCGCAAAGCTCCTTCACGGCGGCAATCGTACCGCTCGGACCGCCGTACGTATAGGCCGCGTTGAACTTCTGCGTGCCTGCACCTGGCACCTGAATCTTGGTGTCACGCGGAATGGAGACCATGGAGATGATGTTTTGCGTAGGGTCGATGCGCACGAGGATGATCGTATCGGTGCGAGCGCCCATGTCGGGGTCGTCGGAACGCGCATCGGAGCCGAGCAACAGCATGGTGAACGGCTGGTCGAACTTGGTCATGCCAGTCAGTTCATTGTCAACCGCTTGGAGTTCAGATTGCTCCATATTGTGCAAGTCTTCGTTGATCTGGGCTTTTTGCGATTCGCGGAAGAAGTAAACGCCAAGCGCCGCGCCTGCAACGATGACCGCGATGATGATCAGCGCGATGGCGACTTTCGCACCGCGCGACATGCCCTTCTTCTTGCGATGCGAATAGTCTGAGGAGTTACGGGAGTACTGGCTGACGGAAGCCGGCGTGGCATCCGCACCAGGCATGCCGGAAACCGAAGGCTCGTGTTCGCGGTCAGCCGCGTCGAGGTCGATCGAATGCCTTCCGCGATTGAGCGGTTGGCTGTTCGTGGTGGCGGGAACAAATCCGCCGACCGCCTGCTGATCCTCACCGCGATTCTTCTTTTTGCGAGCCATGCAAACTCCTTGAATGCCTGAACTTCGCTATTTTACCATCGGGTGATTTTCACCATCGAATAGCCATAGAACAGGCGCGAAGCAGTTCGGCGCTGGCGCGCTGCGGGCGCCACTTGCCCCGCCGCCCCGCTGCCCCACTTACTGCCAGACCCAAAGTGGGGT
>JAFUBE010000413.1 GCA_017460365.1 Eggerthellaceae bacterium | reverse complement strand
TGGGGATGCCTCGGGCATATCGGCCTCCCCCGAAGTGCAAGGGCGACGAGCTGCGCCTATCCCGATTGGCACGACGACGATGAAAGGAAACAGAAATGGCACGAACGCTTACGTACAACGAATACGGCGCTCCCTGCGTCGACCCGATTACGAAGACGGCCGTCGCGCACGACTACCGAAACTCGCGCGGCGACAAGGCCGTGATCCTGCACCGCAACGGCCAATACGAGGTTCACAGCGCGTTCTACAAGTGCAAGGGATTCAAGAGCCTAAAAACGGCAGCGCATGAGCTCATCGATCACTCGCCAATTGGGTGCAGCGACTGGGAAGCGGTGGCGTAAATGCCGACGATGACGGACGAGAAGATCGCGAAACAGCGGTTCGTGCAGGAAGAGCTCGCGGCGATGCTCCGCGCAGCGACGGGCGGCTTCGTGCACAGCTGTGAGTACGACGGGTCGTTCAACGGATACGAGATCGTGTACGTGGCCACGCACCCTGACCCGTGGGCGATCGACTTCTTCGCCGTGGACGTCACCGGCGATTCCCACTGGGAGATAGCCAAAGACGTCATGAAGACCGTCGCCGAGCGGTATGAGTGACCCATTTTCTGCCGAAAACAACCACGACAACAAGGAGGCATCGCTATGAGAATCATGAGTTACGCCACCCAGGAGCTCACGCCGAAGCTTCGCGCCGAAACGTTCGAGACGAAAGACAGCGCACGGCTGGTCGTGACCACGGACGCATACCAGCCCATATTCATCCGGGATTGCGAAAGCCTAGAAGAGGCGCTGGAACTCCTGAAGTGCTTCGGCCACGGCCTCGAGTACATGGGCGTGCGCTGGTGCGCGGCGACCCGTGACGGCCTAATACCCATCAAATAAGCGACAAACCGTCCCGGACAAGACGTTAAACCCACGGCTAGGGGCGAATGCTCGGGCTACCACACCCGCAATTACTACACGAGTCCCGGGCATGACCAGAAAGAAAGCCCACCGACAGACCTTGAAAACCGGATAGCGTGGATGCGGCGGCTAGATTGGAGCCGCCGCATGGAAGACAGAGACAGACAGCTCGAGGAGATAAAGCTATCGGTTGCGCGAGACCTGGCTGCCTATATCTCGCGGATAGCGAGCAAGCCGGAGGCGACCGAGTCTGAGCTTACAGCCATGGCTCGCGTCGCCGGCACCGTTCAAGCCATCAGATTCGATAGGTATTAGGCGTGTCGCCTAGCTCTTCTGACGGTTCGACCACTCATGGTAAGACGAGAGGTACTCCGTCATCATTTCATCCACCATGTCGCAGATGACCGTAGCCGGGTCGAAGTCGGCGTCATATCTCCGCACTTGGATATCCGACAATGCGCGCGTCTTGATTCCATCGATCTTCCCGTTGGATCGTATGAACCTTCTAAACTCAGAGAATTCTTTTTCGCATCCCATTTTCATCACCTCCCCTCGTTGGGGATTGTACCAGCCGCCGCATCCACGCCATCCGGCCTGACAGAACGACAAGACCGGAAGGAACCCGAAATGCAGCACGCCGCGAAGATGCCTATCCAGCGCCCGCCCGCACGCCAGCCGCGAACAAGGCGCGGTAACCCCTCCCCCGCGGCGCCGACCGCATATCAAGTGGGCCGCGTGCGGGCGTGGCTTTCCCGGAACGCCGGGATCCTTTGCCTGGGCACCGGCTGGTTGTTCGCTTTCGGGATCGTGTTTGCCCCGAAAGGCGATGCGGCCACCGTGATCGAGCTCGGGATGGCCGGAGCCGC
>JAFUBE010000412.1 GCA_017460365.1 Eggerthellaceae bacterium | reverse complement strand
TACGATAAGTGATCAAAGTCCAGAAGCAAATCGCGACCAAGCTGCGCTATTTACTGCGTCAATTTGATGGAGGCGTTCTTGATACGATAATTGAAGAACAGCTGGCTGACATTGAAGTTCGGACAGCATTAGACTTTCTCGAAAATCTAATGCAGCTATAAGAATCGTGCCTTGCCCGTACGATAAGTGATCAAAGTCCAGAAGCAAATCGCGACCAAGCTGCGCTATTTACTGCGTCAATTTGACAATATGTTCATCGGCGACGCAAGCAGCAGCTACCTGCGGAAACGAGAGAGAAGCCCCCGTGCGCTTAGCCGTGGGTTAGCATGGTCTCGTTCCTGAAAGACGGCTGCCAGAGCCACAAAGAGAAGGGGGCCTCCCGATGAGCGAGTATACCACCCAAGTAGGCATGGACGTGCACGCGCGCAGCGTGTCGTGCAAGGCGCTGAGGCCGGACACCGGCGAGTGCTGGTCGAAGACGTTTTCCGGCGAGGGCCACGAGCACGGGCTCCTGGAATGGCTGAAGAATCTGCCCGGACCCGTCCGGTGCGCCTACGAGTCCGGCTGCACGGGCTTCTGGCTGAGCAGGTTCCTGGGCGACGAGGGGATAGCCTGCGAGGTGATGGCCGTCTCGACGCTGCCGCGGTCGCCGAAGAACAGGCGCCACAAGGACGACCGCCACGACGCGGGCGTGGTGCTTCGCGAGATGTGCAACCCGGCGAGCGACGTGTCCTACGTGTGGGTGCCGGACCCCGAGGTCGAGGGCGCACGCGACCTGGCCCGGGCGGCCGACACGGCGAAGAAGGAGGTCAAGTCCGCCAAGCAGCGCTGCGCGATGCTGCTCGTCAAGCACGGGTTCGTGTGGAACGAGCGCACGCCGACGGGCAACCTCAAGGCGACGTGGACGCCGGCGTGGCGCAAGTGGGCGCTCTCGCTCGACCTGGGCGACCCGATGTCGAGCAAGGCCCTGAAGATGGAAATCGAGATGGTCGAGCGCATGGAGCGCAGCGCCAAGGACCTGGCGAAGGCGGTGGCCGCAGAGGCCGAGAGGCCGAGGTGGAAGCCCTACGTCGACGCGCTGATCCGCATCAAGGGCATCGACGTCCAGACGGCCTTCCTGGCCTGCGCCGAGTTCGGCGACTTCTCGCGCTTCCGCAGCGGCAGGCGCGTGTCCCGATGGCTCGGATGCACGTCGTCGGAGGACTCCACCGGCGACAACCGCCGCCAGGGCAAGATCACCCAGGAGGGCAGCGGCCACCTGCGCCGCGCGCTCGTGGAGGGCGTGTCCACGATATCCCGGCAGACCGGGCACAAGAAGTACCTGCGCCCCGGCCACGAGGTGTCGGCCACCGTCGAGGGCATAGCGCAAGAGGCCAACACGCGCCTGAAGAAGAAATACGACGCGCTGAAGAAGGCCGGCAAGCACACCAACACCGCCAAGGTCGCGGTGGTTAGCGAGCTGGCACGCTGGATGTGGGCCATAGGCCTGCAGGTGCAGCGCGAGCAGGCCGCCTAGCGGCGCGCTTACCATAACCATCCCCTCCGGGGCCGAAGGCTTGCGGTGCGTAGGGCAACTCGCGTTCGTCACATGTGCAGCCGCGACCGATGTGCGCTGATTTGCATTGAAGGAGCGGCCAGGCACGTCATTTGACTGCCCGCCTCGCGCGGGGTCTGCGACACTGCCCGTACCGGAGAGAATCGTACTGCGGGCCGGGGTTACCCGGTAGCCGCGAGTCTGTGAATGGATCGCACTGAGCATCCGACCATGCGGGACGACGCGTCCCAATTCGAGGACACGCTCGCAGCCCAGGCGCGGAGGTGAGGGAAGCCAACCCCCGGATTAGCTAACCGGGGGTTGGCGAAATATTGCAACTTGACAGGCCGATGAACGTATGTGTGACGGCCTGAGACGATGCCCACATCGGCAATGGTGCGGGCTTCTCGTGTTTGCCCGCCTGAGACGAAGATCGTGACACCCCGATTTCTTTCAAGCAGCGGATGCTCGCCCCGTCCTTCGGGTTCACCGGCGTGCGTGTGCCGAAGGGCGTCGGCGTGCAGGGGCACCGGTCGAAGGGGTCATGGGATCCTCTACGGCCAGCGTTGGCTGGTAAAGTACGAGGAGCGGAAATGCCAGTTCGACAGCGGGTTTCCAGGGGCGGGGCCATGAGAATCCTAGTAGCGCCGCTCAATTCAAAGCGTACAGGCCAAAGGTAGGGGACGGTTAAAGGTCAGTACACCTGCGGCAGGGTTACGTACGAGCCGCAATAGGGGCAGGCCACCGTTGCGCCCGGACGGCCCTTCAGCGAGGCATTGCACGACGGGCAGCGCATGCTTACGTCGGCCGCCGCTTCGTTGCGCTTGCGCTGGAAGGCGTTTTCGAACGAGCCGTACACGCGGCCGACGGCGTCGGCGATGTTCTCTTCATCGAACAACGACTCGAACTTGCCTTTCCCGAGCGCTTCTTCGGGCGCGTCCTGGCCGAGCAGGATCTGGTAGATGGCGTTGATCCACGCGCGTACTTCCTTCTTGCCGTCTAAGCCGCCGAACACGAACGTGACGAGACGGTCGCGCAGTGCAATCTCAAGTTTCACGTCCATGAAATCCGACGTGTCCAGGCGGCATTGCGGCGCACCGTTCACGAGACGGATGTCGGCAAGAGGGTACACCTCGTAGCCCTTCACCTTGCCGGTTAGCCCCTTGCGCGGCAGCACGATGTTGCGGTTCGTCAGCATGAGCTCGCCAGGGCGCGGCACCGAAAAGCTCTTGCCTTCGTCGAGGCGAACCTCTTGGGCCTTCAACACGACGTATTCGTCTGGTGCAAATGCGTACTCGGCCATGATGGCATCCCCTTTTTCATACGTGAGCGGCCGCTTCATTATGCATGTGGCGTTATCGGCTTTAACGGGAATGCTCAACATAAGAGCAGGGTCGTCCCAGCCGGCCCGGGGCGCTCCCGATGCGTACACGGTCCCCCACTTTCTGCCAGACCCAAACTGGGGGATTTCCTCGGGGAGGCGCCTCGATGGAGGCGCCTCGCCTGGAAATTGCCCCACTTTGGGTCTGGCAGAAAGTGGGGCATCCTAGTGCGGCCCGCCCTCTTCGACGAGGGAGTCGATGCTCAGCAGCGAGCCGAACGTCGGCACCTCGCAGACCCGCACCAGCCAGCTGTCGGCGGCCTTCCCGCAGACCACGGGATGGGGGCGCTCTCCCAGGTCGTAGTCGTACGCCTCGCGCTCTGGCGTCGCGAACACGAACTTCCCCTCGCCGTCGACCAGGTTCTCCTTCGTGTGGCCGTTCCAGTCGAGTCCGCAGGCGCACCGCCGCATCGCGCCATCCTTGGCCGCCTGCAGCGTGGGGAGCGACCTCACGAAGCGCGCGCCCGACTCGACGAAGTAGTGTTTGCCGACAATCTCGCGCACAGGCTGGCTCCCGCCGCCCATGTTCCCGTTGCCCGCGTCCCCGTTGCGCCGGCACCGCTCGCGGCGGTTTCCGGGAAGATGCTTCCGCAGCTGCCCTCGTAGTAGCCTCCGCGCCGCGCGAACTTGTCGGCAAGCTCGAACCCCTCTCCCGCGATGAAGCGCTCCTGGCCCTCGCCGGTGATCATCGTGACGCTGTCCGCCGTGTGGCCGGGCCCGCTCGGGCGCTGGAAGCCGTAGAACGCCACCTTCGACAGGAGCGCGCCGGTTATGTCCTCGAACTTGAAGCCCATCTCTTCTCTCCTATGCCGCGAAGTCGACCGGCACCATCCTAAATGGCTTTCCGTTGTTCGGTGGCTAATTACTGCGGATCGCTGTGCGCCGCGTCATGGCGGCGTGCCTGGGCCGCGGCGTCAGGGAGCCGCTTCGCGTCGAACCATTCGGCTATCGCCATGCCGAGGGGGGGGGCGGGGTCGATGCGCTCGTTGCGGGCGGCCCGCTTCTGCAGGATCTGCCGGCAGGGGCCGTCCAGCTCGACGGCCGCGACCAGCGCATCGCGCGACCTCACGAGCACGATTACCGATTGGTCGGGGACGCGGTCCGCATAACAGCTCAGGCAGCTGCGCAGCTCTGCGCCTGCCCGCGCGAGTTCCGCCGGCGATGCGGGCAGGCTGAAGTCGAAGCCGCCGACCGAGGCAGCTAGGGCCGTTTGGCGCTCGCCGTAGCCGTAGGGCACAAGCGACGCCCGCCCGTCCGATGCGGCTGCGGCCATGAGCGGCGCCGCCTCCATGATGCTCGCCACCTTCAAGTCTGGAGCGAAATCCGCCGCCAGCTCCCCGAGCCGCCGGTGGTGGTCGTGCAGCCCGATCATCGCGCCCTCGTCGGGGAAGTCGCGCGGGTCGCGCCCCTCCATCCACCTCCACACGGCCCGCTCGCCCTTCAGCTCGGCGAGCGCGCGCCAGAATAGCGCGAAACGCTTGTCCGCCGTCAGCGCGAAGTACCTCGGGCCGTGCCGGTGCGCCATGAGCCGGCGCAGCAGGTCGACGTTCTCGAACGGGGGCCGGTCGGCGCAAAGCGCAAGCGCGATGAAGGCCGGCCTCTCGAACGCGAGCCTGCGGATGCTCTTGCAGTCGGGCAACCCCGACAGCGAGTAGAACGGGGCGAGGTCCTCGTAGCGCCTCGGCAGGTTGCAGGCGCACCCGTAAAAGCAGCTCGCCGAGCCGGCCTGCACGAACGCATCGGAATAGAAGCCCTCGGGGTAGCCGAGGAAGCGGTTCCGCTCGGCGATGTCGACCCACTGCAGCTCGCCGGCCCGGTCGCGTCCCGCCTGGAGCTCCGGCCGCGCAGATTCCGCCGCGTCCACCACGGCGCGCAAGACCGCCCGGTCGTGCACCATCGACGAGCCGCGGCAAACATCGACGCTCAGGCCGAGCAGGTCGGCCGCGCTCGTCTTGAGGAACGCCCGGCCGTCGACCCAGGCGAGGCCCGTGTCCAGGTCGAGGACGATCCTCTCCGGCCCGCCGGACCCGACGGTCCTCACCCCGACCGCCTCGGCCGAGCCGTGCGCGCCGACGCGCTCGATCAGGAAAGCCCGGGGCCGGTCGTGGCCCGCGTCGGGTTCCTGCGCCGCGCCCTCCTGGAAACAGGCCAGGAACTCCTCGCCGCACAGGGGGCAGCGCTGCCTCATGTCCCACGCGGGATGGGATCCCACCCGGACCGACCCCGTCCGGTCGAGCGTCGGCAGCGCGCAGTGCCTCAGCAGGCGAAGCGCCTCGCGCGCGGGGCTGCGGTAGCCGAGCGCCTCGTCGGCTTCCGGGCCGTCCCACCCGCGGAAGGCGCCGACGGGAAGCCCCCCGTCGGCATCGCCGTGCAGCTGGAAAGCGCTTTGCCCGGGGCAGCCGAGCCTCACCTCCGCGCCACAGCGCGGGCAGCGCACCTGCAGCCAATGGACCGCGACCGCCAACCCGCCGCCCGTCTCTGGCGCTTCAGCGCATTCACTGCCGCTCGCCGGGATTGCCGCGCGCGGGACGTCGACCTGCCATGCCCATCCTTCCATCCCGGGCAGCTTCTCCATCGCCTCCGCGGCCGTCAGCTCCGTCGTCAGCTCCCACGCGCCCCTGCGGAACTCGGGGTAGCTGCTCGGGGCTTCCAGCTCGATCTCCCGCTCGCGCCACCGTCCTCGGCCCATCTTCCGCCTTCCCCCCCCGCGCCGTCAACTTGAGCCTCCATTTTGTGGGGAATTTCAAGGGACGGTAGTTTTTTGCCTTGGCGAACCATGCGACCGATAATCTTGCCGGCAAGGAAACCGAGCGAAAGGGCAGGACATGAACGACGGCGGCCTGATGACGATGAAGGAAATCCGAGACGCGCTGGAGGCGTGCCTCGCGCGCGAGAAGGTGCGGCTGGTGACCGCGCTCGCGGAGCAGCTCGACGACGACGGCGAGCGCGTGGCGGGAGAATACGGCGCACGCGGGCGCATGCTCTCGAGCGGGCTGCTGGGCACGTTCCACGTGAACTGCAACCGCAAGGGGGAGCCCTCCCGTGAGATAATGAAAGAATTCGCCGTGGGCTGGGGGTCGGGCGAGGGGCTGCACCACTACCATTGGATACCCGTCGTCTACCGCGACGGCGTCCGAGAGCGCTGCTACGTGCTGGCGCTATGCCGCGAGGACCTCGACGTCAACAGCGGCAACCTGCACGTGGACTTCGCCCAGCTGCAGATGACGCGCCCGTCGTACGCGGGATCGGAGATCGGCGGCCAGGCGAACCCCGCGCCCGAGCCGGTCGAAGGCGGCTACCTGCTGAACTACCGCTCCGACGACTCGTTCCCCCGCGCCGTCCGCGACTACGGCGAGAACCGCCAGCCCCGCACGGTCCTCGACGACGACCGCCCCTGGGGTTATTCGGGGTTCGAGGGCCAGATCCCGACGCTCGACCTGGCCGATCCGGCGTACGATCCACGGAAAGTCGCCGCGTTCTTCATGCGTCTGATTATGCGAGACCTTGGCGCGTAGCGAAATCTTTTAATTGCGAGCCAGCCGAGCATCCGTGTGAATAACGCCCTTAGCGATTATCGCGATTATCGCTGATCTGATCGGATGCTGAAGCAGTCGATAACGCCTATCGTATAGGGTTACAATGGAGCAAAATGCGGTTGCGAATGTCGACAGTGTTGAATCGGTCAAATTGAGTCAGACAGAGGCGAACTATGAACATCTCGTTCTTTCAGGGTGACGACGGGTCTTTTGATGCGCGTGCTGTCACTGCTGGGGTTTATAGGTTTGATATAGGGGCCAGAGGTAATGAAGGACGTCCTTCTTTCTGCCTCTATGTTGGAGAATCGGTATGGATGGCTGAGCGCTGTGCGACGCATTTGTATGCGTTATTTGATAATCCATCCTATTTCGGGCTTTCGGATGAACACCTCAAGAACGACAATTTGTCTCTGGTAATTCGTGTGGCAAAAGGCAATTTGCCAGAGAGAAAGGACCGTCATGAATGGGAGAAGAAGATAATTGAAGAAGAGAAGCCTCTAGCTCAATTAGAATACAGCGATCGGCTCGATAGTAATAGGGAAAGCAAAGTCAAGAAAGCCATAGAAAAACTAATTGAAAATAGCTCGCATCTGTAGCCCTGCCTCATCCTTTTCTGTTTAGCAAGTGCTTTACGTGCCGGCCGGTTTCAAAATGCAAAGAAGCGTCAAGGGTGGTTTTTGCGTTTAGCTTCCTGCCGAGAGGCATTTTCCCGGCATCATTCTTCGGCGCGCCAGCGCGCGTTGTTGGCGATGAGCTCGTCGAGGGTGACGGGCATGAAGGCGTTCACGTCGACGCCGGCGTTGAGCGCGTTGTCGTAGGTGCGCAGCAGCGGCCAGAAGCCCTCGGGCCTGTCGTTGTGGATGTGCCCGTACACGTGGTATGCACCCTTGGGCCAGGTCATGCACGGGTAGTGGCACATCCAGACGCGCCGGCGCTGGTCGTCTACGGCGAACAGCGCGTGGCCGACCTCGACGAAGTGCTTCCCGAGGTCGACGCCCTTCATCCACTTCGGGTCGTGGTTGCCGACGACGAGGTACTTGCGCCCGCGCAGCCTGCCGATGATCTCCTCGGCGGGTTCGGCCGCCTTGTAGATGAAGTCGCCCACGATGTACACGTCGTCATCGTCGGTCACGCGCAGGTTCCAGTACTCGGTCATCGTGCGGGCCATCTCGTCCACGTCGGCGAACGGCCGACCGCAGAACCTGATGACGTTGGCGTGCCCGAAGCGGGTGTCTGCTGAGTACTCGCACATCGGGCGTCCCCTTCTTCCGTCGTGGCGCTCGCCGTTGTCATCACCTCCTGGAGGCGAGGGAGGACCTGAGCGGATTTCCAGCTTCGCATCGCACG
>JAFUBE010000411.1 GCA_017460365.1 Eggerthellaceae bacterium | reverse complement strand
GCCAGGAGAGCGCCGCGCGCCGGCTGCCCGTCGGCGGACTGCGCCTTGCCCGTGCTCGACTCGCCCGCGACCTTCACGATGGACGCGGCGGAGCTGGTCAGGGCGCCGGCGTAGGTGGTGCGGCCGAGCTTGCGCAGGCTGCACACCTGCACGTAGGCCGTCTTGCCGGGTTTGAGGCCCGTTATGGTGGCGCCCATCTTGCCGGCGGCGACGGTCCGCTTGGCCACGGTCGCGCCGTCCTTCGAGTAGCTCACCATCACCACGTAGCCGGCGTTGGCCTTCGCGGTCTTCGTCCACATGACCTTCACGGTGCCGGACTTCGTGCTCTCCGCGGCCACGCCCGCCTGGCGCACGAGCCAGCAGTGGCTCACGGCGGACCATGCGCCCGTGTGGGTGCCGGAGACGGCCCTCACGCGGAGGTCGTAGAACTTGCCGGTTTTGAGGCCCTTAACCGTGGTCTTCGCGGACTTGACGGACGCGGTCTTCCACTTGCCGCCGCGCTCGCGCCACTGCACCTGGTAGGACCTGGCGCTCGCGACCTTGCCCCACTTGACGTCGATGGCCTTGGCCTTCGGGCGCGCGGCGGTCGACATCTTGGCCTTGGCGAGCGCGATCGCGAACGTGGCCTTGGCGGCGCCCTCGTAACTGCCCTTGCCGGCGATCGTGACGGTGGCCTTGCCGAGCTTCGTGCTGTTGGCGTAGGACACCGTGTAGTCGGTGCCGGCCTCGAGCTTCTTGCCGCCCAAAGTGACCGACTTCACGGCTGGCCTCAGTTCCTTGCCAGTGTAGGTGTAGCTCGTCTGCGCAAGCTCCACCTTGGCCTTGGAGATATCGGCCTTGGCGATGGTTGCGTCCACGTACGCGGGGGCCGAATCGTTGTGGCCGGCATCGCCGGTGACCTGATACCACACGCGGTAGATCCCGACATCCGTGGCGGAAGGTATCTCATAGCCGAACTCGAACTCGTCGGGAACCTTCCCGTCGGGCATGCCCAGCGCGTAGACCATGGTGCCACCCTCGGCCTCGCCCGCCGTCGCGAGCGCGTGGGCAGAGCCGTCGTAAGTGGACCCCAACGCCGTCGGCGCCGTCCTGACGGACGAGGAGTCATTACCGTTCACCGTCACGACGACGGCTCCGGCAAGCGCCTCGTGGATGGCATCCTCCGCGACGTCCACCCTCACGACGACCTTGCCCGCAACCTCGCCCGCGACCAGCCTGCTGCCTTCGAGCCTGCAGCCGAGCGCGTCGCCCTCTATCGTGTAGGTCACCTCGCCGGTCGCCCCGTTGAGCGCGACGTAGTCCGCGAGGTCCACGGCGTGCTCCCTCTTCACGGCCGCCTCCCTCGCGACGGTCGCGGGGCTCGGCGCCTTGCGTATGTTCACGGCGACGTCCTTGGAGGCCGCCACGCAGGAGTCGGTCTCGGCCGCCGTCACGACGACGTAGGCCCTGCCGTCCTGAGGCACCGTCTTTACCGTGAGGGCGCCGGTATGTGCATCCACGTCGATGAACTCCCCGCTGCCCTCCTTGACGGCGTAGGTGATCGCGCCGGGCTTTCCCACCTCCGCGGACGAGGTCGCGCTGACGCGCGCGCCGGCGTCGCCGTAGGTGACGGTCACGTTGTCGGCCGATATGGCCTGCCCGGGTTTGGGCCGTATCGTGAGCCAGCCGCTCTGGTATTCGATCTCGTAGTCGCCGCCGGCGTCCGCGCCGGAGGCGACGATCTTGTAGGAACCGGGCTCGTCGGCGTTAGGCTCGGTGGCGTAGGACAGCGTCGGCGGCGTCACGAGGCTCTCGCCCGCGAAAAGCCCGTACGCAACGTAGTCCGCCTCGGTGACCGGGCTCAGGGCGGGCACCTTGCCGTGCACGCGGATCTCCCGGTTCCTGGGCTCGATGACGAGCTCGGCCTTGCCGACCGCAACGGCGACGTCCTTGGTGGCCTGCGCGTGGGTCGCCGTCTCAGCCGCCGTGACGGTGACGGTGGCCGTGCCGGCCTTCTTGAGAGTCAGAACGCCTTCGCCGTCCACAGCCACGACGTCCTTGCCGTCCTTCACGGCGTAGGTAAGCGCACCAGGGGCCCCCACGGACGTCGCCACGCTCGCGTCCACGTAGCGGCCCGAGTCCCCGTATGTGGCGGCGATGGAATCTTCCGCGACGGTGATGGTCTGCGTCTCCTTGGGCTTCACCACCAGCGAGCCGTTCGCGTAGGCGATGGCGTAGTTCTTGCTCACGTCGACCTTGCCTCTCTTGACAATCGCGCCGGAGGGAACGACGGCGTAGGTGCCCGGGGCCGTGGGGTCGGGCGTGGAGGGGGCGTAGTCGAGCCTGAGGCCGGATATCTCGTCCCCGGTCAGGAGGCCGCCGCCCGCGGGCCCGATGGTGTAGTCCCCGCCTTGGGTCGGGCTGCTCGGCAGCGCGGGCACCTTGCCGCCCACGTAGACGCTTTCCTGGCTTGCGGCCGTCACGGTGAGCGGGCGCGGGTCGACGGCTATGGCCTCCGTCACCGCTGCGCCGATCTTTCCGTTGTCGCCTGCGCTCTCGTAGAGCGCCGCGATCATGGCGCTGCCGGCGCCGACGACCTCGACGGTCGCCTTCGGGCCGCTGCCCGTGACTTTGAGCACGCTCTCGTCGCTGCTGTACCACGCCCAGATGCCCCCGTCCGCCTGCGCGCCGGCGTCCAGGGTGGCGGTGAGCTCGAAGGCAGGGTCGCCGTAGGTCTTCCCGGCGGGTGCACCCCCGATGGACACGCCCACGACCGTCTTGCTCGTGAGCTGCACGACGACCTTGGCCGTCGCGGGCTGGTAGTTCGCGGAGGTTATGGTGACGGGCAGGGTGGCGGTGTCCCCCTCCTTGGCGTAGTCCGTGTACGTGACCGTGGCGGACACCGTGCCCTCGCCGTCCACGGCGAAGGCTGAGACGGCGAAGTTGTCGCTGCTCGTGGTCGGCGTGCCGGCCTCGTAAGCCGCCTGCGCCTATGGCCGCGCCTGGATATGTGCTATTGGAACCGTTCCCATAGCAATAACCCCCGGTCGCCGAGACCGTGCCGCCGTTGATGGTGACGTCGACCGCGTCGGTGGCGTTGTCGCACTCAGCACCCGACCCTATTCCCGCACCGGCGGGGCCTTCGCACCAGGCCTTGACCGTGCCGCCGTTGATGGTGATGACGCCGGACTTCCCCCGCTTCCGCCGCCGATGCCGGCCGCATTACGGCCGCCCCGGGCGCGGATATCGCCGCTATTGATGGTGATCCTGCCGCCGCCGATGCCAGGGGCGTTCTTACCGCCCGTGGCGATGACCCTCTTTTGGCCGCAGTCGATGGTCACGGAACCGGAATCGGAACCGCTCCTGGCGCCGATGCCTTGGGTGCCGTCGGCGCCAACCGCCTCGACCTGGGAGTCGGTGATCGTGATTGTCATGTTCGTGCCGCCGATACCGGGGCCATAGCCTCCTGACGGCGGCTTCGCAACGACCGTGCTGCCCGTGATGGTGATGTTCTGCGCATCCGTGCATTTGCCTCGTCATGTGGCTCCCCCTCCTCGCGGGCAGGGCGCCACGCCTCGTGGCCGCCGCGGCGAATGCAGAGAAATTTCCCCCTATTATCGCACATCGCCGTGCCCACAAAGAAGCTCCCCCGCGTTGCTGTATCATTTCGTGTCGGGTTCTCATGCGCCAGGCCGCGCGCCACGCGCGAACCACCACCCGAAGCAGGGAGGAAACGATGCTCGATAAGATCAAAGGCAGCCGCGTATTGCCGGGATTGCTCTTCACCCTCGTGTCGGCCGCAGCCTCCTTCGCCCTCAGCTGGGCGCTTTTCTCCGACCAGGAAACCCTCTCGAGGGTGGGCGAGCGCCTCTACGACTGCGGCATCGACGTCATCGGGGCGTTCGTCTGCGCGGCCCTGTACTTCGGCAGCATGAGGCAGGAAGGCGGCGGCGCGAGGGAATTCAGCGCGCTCACCGCCCTGGTGAGCGCCGGCATTTTGACCAACGGGCTCATGTTCTTCATGGGGCTCGCGTTGGGGCGCTCGACGCTGTTCTTCGCGTTCGCCATGGCCAGCAAACTGCTCGACCTCGTGATGATCTACTTCTTCTACCGCTACGTAAGGATCACGCTCGATTTCAAGGGCAAGCTCGCCAGCTGGGCGGACAAGGGCATTCCCATCCTGATGGCGGTTCAAACGCTGGTCACGCTGTCCAACGTCTTCTACCCGCTCACGTTCTGGGTCGACGGGAACGCGGCGTACCATGCCACGGATGCCTCCCCGACAGAAGACGTGTACCTGCTCGTGGCAGCCCTCGTCGCAACCATCCTGATCTTCCGGAGCAAAAGCCCCCGCAGCCAGAAGGCCGCCGCCCTGACGTTTATCTTCCTGCCGCTCTTCAACTACTTCACGACTCCCGGGGAGTTCGGCAACGCATCGAATTACGGGATGATCCTGATGTCGCTGGTCATCATGTACTGCATCATCTTCAACGAGAAGAGCGAGAAGCTGGTATCCACGCAAACGGAGCTCGACACGGCCGCGGAGATCCAGACGAGCATGGTGCCCTCGGTTCCGCCCGCAGGGGAAGCCTTCGAGCTGCACGCGAGCATGAACACGGCGAAGGAGGTGGGCGGCGACTTCTACGACTGCTTCATGATCGACCCACACCGCCTCTGCATCGCCATCGCTGACGTCAGCGGCAAGGGCATGCCCGCGGCGCTGTTCATGATGCGGGGGACCACCGTGATCAAGGACCACGCCCTCATCCGGGATAGCACGTCGGAGATCATGACCGCCGCCAACGCGCGCCTGTGCGAGGGCAACGACGAGGAGATGTTTATAACCGCCTGGATCGGCATCCTGGACACGCGCACGATGACGCTGCGCTACACCAACGCCGGTCACAACTACCCGGTCCTGCTGCGCAAGGGCAGGCCGTGCGAGCCCGTGGCGGAAACGCACGGTTTGTTCCTCGCCGGGCTCGACTTCACGGAATACGGCGAAAGCGAGCTCAAGCTCGAGCCGGGAGACCGCCTCTTCCTCTACACCGACGGCGTCACCGAAGCCCACGACCCGACGAACGCCCAATACGGCGAGGACAGGTTGAACGAGGTGTTGGAGCGCACCAGACAATCCCCCGGCGACCAGGTGCTCGACAGCGTCCTCGCAGACATCGAGGACTTTTCCCGGGAAGCGCCCCAGTTCGACGACATCACCATGGTCGTCCTGACCATAAAAGAGTAGCAAGGGTGTCAAATCACACGACCCCTGACACCGCCTACCCATTCAGCATCCTGAAGTTCTTGGCGTTCGCCTTGTAGAGCCGCTTGAACACCCGGTAATTGCGCTCGTGCACCGAGGCGTTCGCTGTGTTCGGCGTATAGGCGCAGTCGGTCTTGACCAGCTGCTTCGCAAGGTCCAGCACATCGACGCCCTGAATTCCAGCGGCAACGGCGAGCGCAGCTCCTGCGGCTCCGGCCTGCTGCGGCCCGTTGATGGTCTCTACCGTGCGACCCGTGATGTCGGCGAGTATCTGGCAAGCGACCGGCGAGAGGGCCCCGCCGCCGACGAACCGTATAGTGTCGGACGTCTTCACCTTGCGCGATTCGCATTCGAGCAACCAGCGCAGATGGTAGCAGACGCCCTCGATGACGGCCCGGATCATCTCCCGCTTGCCGACCCCGAGCCTCAGGTTGAAGAACATGCCTGCCGCCGCCGAGTCCTCGAACGGGCAGCGGTTGCCGTGCAGCCACGGCGTGAAGATGACGCCGTTTGATCCGGGCGGCACTTTGCCCACTTCGTCGGAGAGGTAGTCGTAGAGGCTCGTGTACGTGCTTTCGACGTCGTCTGCCACCGTGGCTTGCCCAAGGTACACGCCGACCTCGTCTAAAGCGAGGTGCTCTATTGCCCACTCGAAGCACTTGCCGGCCGTCTCGAGCTCGGCGTAGTAGTTGAAGTAGCCGCGCCTTGCCGACAGCACACCCGTGATCATGGCGTCGATGTCCACCTTCTGGCGGTCGAGGAAGGTCGACACCCACCCGGACGTCCCCACGTAGACGTGCGTGTCGCCCGGCCGCGTGCAGCCGGCCCCGATGTTGACGAAGGTGGTGTCGCCCCCTCCCCCGAAGACGGGGGTGCCCGCCGCGAGCCCCAGGTCGCGTGCCGCTTCATCGGTCAGCTCGCCTGCGAGGTCGGTGCACTCGATGATGGGAGGCAGGTGCTCGGGCACGACACCGTACATCTTCACGAGGCCCTCGTTCCAGCCCTCCCTGCCCGGGCGGGTATCGTAGAGGAACGTGGCGAAGGCGGTGTCGGCCGTCCGCGCGATCCTGCCCGTGCACCGCGACGTCAGGTAGTCACCCACGTCCAGCCACTTGTACACGCGCTCGAACACCGCAGGCTCGTTGTTCTCGACCCACTTGTACTTCCACACCGGGTCCTTCACGCTGGTCGAGCCCGCGTAGTTCACCCGCAGGTTCCGGGCGAGCTTGTACAGGCTGCAGCCGGAGACCTTCACGATGCCCTTACCCATGCAGCTTGCGAACTCGCGTGTGCCCCGCTGGTCCATGTAGCTCATGGGGCGCCTGAGCACGCGGCCCCGCTCGTCGACGAGGACCACGCCCTGCATCTGCGAGCAGAAGGCCAGCCCCGACACCTGCTCGGGCGTGACGTCCGTCTTCTCGAACAGCCTCCTCGTCGTCGCGCACACGGCCCGCCACCACTCTTGCGCATCCTGCTCGGCGCCGCCGTTCTCGAGGACGTAGAGGCCGTACGAGGCGGTCGAGGCCGCCACGAGGCGGATTTCCGAGCCGATGTCGAAAAGGCAGGTCTTCAGGCTGCTGGTGCCGAAGTCGTAGATAATCACATGCATGGGTAGATCCTAGCCCAAATGAATCGACCAGCCGGTGTCGATCTTCTTTTTCACTTTCTCTGCGGTGAGGTCGTCGAGCTTCGGCCAGTCGGTCACGGCGGTCGCGTTGTTGGTCACCAGGTGAGCCTTGTCGGCCAAGAGCGCCAGCGGCGTGTCCGCAAGGGAGTCGGAGTAGAAGTTGTCGATCTGCGGCATGTCCCGGTCGATCATGTACATCGACTTCTCGGTGGCGTACATCAGGTTGTTCACGAGGACGCCGTACTCGCGGTCGTACTCGGTGGCCACGCAGTTCACGCCGAGCCTTCCCGCGATGCGCTCGATGATGCACAAGGGCGACGCGCTGATGATGAGGTCGTCCGGGCGCTTCTGAGCCAAGTACCACGTGGATATCTTCCTCTCGTTTCTGTCCCAGTAGCGCTCTATCTGGACTTCGAAATCGTTTACCTGCATGAGGTAGCTGAACACCGTGCACTGGAGCTGGTAATTTGGAATCTTCCCCATCTTGTATTGGACGAACGCCTTGACGGCGCGGGGGAAATACGTAAACCATAGTTTGGGATGGCGGTTCATGCACCAGAAGGCAAAGCCTATCGAACAGTCGCCGGGATAGATCGTCCCGTCGAAATCGTATACGTTCACCGCAGCCGCCTCCGCCTCGATCCTCACCAACAGAGCATTCTAACTCTCAGTATAGAGCACGGAGCTTATAATTGAACGAAGTCGAACAGGAGGACGAAAGATGAAGCTGACCACGGAAAAGAACGGGGCGGAACTCACCGTGCGCCTGAGCGGGGAGGTCAACGCGAATACGGCCCCCGAGCTGTCCGCTTTTCTCGACGAGGAACTGCCCGGCGTGCAGGTGCTAACCCTCGACTTCGCCGAATGCGACTACGTGTCCTCCGCCGGCCTGCGCGTGCTTCTCGCCACCTTCAAGCGCATGAGGGCGGCAGGCGGGTCGATGGGCTTCGCCAACGTCGGCAAGGGCCTCATGGATGTGTTCCAGATAACCGGCCTGGCACGCGTTTTCGGATTGCAGTAGGCGCAGGGGGGGCGGGGCATTCGCGCACTTGAACCAATCGCAAACATGCGAATAACGGAACATGATGTGTACGAACGCCCCGTCCCCGTGCTCTTGTGCTCTTAGTTCACCTTCACGCCTTCGAAGTACACCTCGCTCGGTTCGTTATGGCTGAAACCCTCGTGCTCCGCTGTAAGCAAATCGCGGTCGAAGACGAGGAAGTCGGCGTCCTTGCCAGCGGCGATGGAGCCCTTGGCGCCATCGATGCCGAGCTGCTTGGCGCCGTTTATCGTGTAGCCCAAGATCATTTCCTCGATGCCCATCTTCTCGGTTGGCGGGTCGAGCGGCTTTTTACAGGTCTGGCCCTCGGGAGCCAAGGTCTTCTCGTTGATCCAGCGGGTCATGCCGACCTCCATGTTGTAGTACGGGCTCCACGTGATGAAGTTGAAATCGACGTCGTCGCTCGACCAGGACACGAGCGCACCGGTATCCCAGACCGTCTTCGAGCGGAACATCTTGCCCGCGCGTTCTTCGCCGATGATGTCGGGCCAGAAATCGGAGGGCTCGCAGCCCAGGCCCATGTTGCCGTTGTGCCACGCCGGCGTGTAGTTGGCGATGACACCGAGCTCGGCGAAGCGGGGAAGGTCCGCGTCGTCCTGGATCCACAGGTGGCAGCAGGTGACTTTCACGCGGAAGTCGTCGCCGAGCTCCTTGCGGGCGAGTTCCACGCCGTCGAGCACCACCCGCGACGAACGCTCGCCGACACAATGCACGTGGAGGTCGAGACCCGCCTCGTTGAGGTCCTTCAAGATCTCGGCAAGCTCCTCGGCGCTGAAGGCGGTGGCTCCCACCGCGCCGGTGTCGGTATAGGGCGTGACCATAGCCGCGGTCTCGATCTTCAGGGTGCCGTCCATGAGGATCTTCAGGGTGTGGACCTTCAAATTGTCGGTGGTGAACTCTCTGTTGAAGCGCTTCGTCTCCTCGATGGCCTCCTTCGCCATCCTCGGGTCCGTGAGCATATAGCACCCGTCGATGTAAACCGGAAGCCTCCCCTGCCGGTCCATCTCGCGCAGCTGCGCGTAGATCTTCTCGTGGATGTCGTTGTGCGCGGGGAAGCCGGCGTCGAAGACCGCGCTCACACCCGCCTTCTTGGAGAAATCGATCCAGTCCGCGACCGCTGCCTCGATTTGCTCGCCGGTCAGGCTCGCCCGCAACTGGTCGAAGAGAAACGGCCAGCTCGTGGACTCGAACGCGTTGCCGGTCAGGTGCCCGTCCTTGCGCGCGAAATAGGCGAGCCCCGGCACGAGGTCGGGCGTGTCGTCGGTGATGCCGTGTTCCTCGAGCATCTTGGAGTTCACCCAGACGCTATGCGCCTCCCCTTCCAAGATGACGAGCGCGGTGTCGGGGCAGATGGCGTCGAGGTCCTCCTTCGTGAGCTCTTCGCCATGCAGGGCCGCACGCGGCAGCATGAACCGGTAGGGGTCGAGTCCGGGATTGGCGCCGATGTAGTCCGCCATGAAGCCGAGCGCTTCCTGCTTGCCTTCAACCGGGACCCACTCCCCCAGGTCGGCGTACACGAAGGCGACGCTCGTCGTGACATGCACGTGGCTGTCGATGATGCCGGGCATGACGAATTTCCCGCCGAGGTCGACCACCTCGCCCTCGAAGTCGGCAAGGCCCGCCTCGTCGCCGACGTAGGCGAACTTGCCATCCTTCACCACGAGCGCGGACGCAAAAGGCTGGTCTGTATCCGAAGTGAAGATTTTCGCGTTCTTGATGATTATGTCTGCCATAAGCTCAATCTCCTGTCTGTTAAGAATAAGGTGTCAGGGGTCGTGTGATTTGACACCTCAGCTTTCCCCCTGTGAGTCCAAAAGGCAAGGGGATGGGGGCTGAGGTGTCAAATCCACGACCCCTGACACCCCGTGCGCACCTGCGTTAGCAGACCCTCTTGGACGACCCGTTCCCCAGGCGCTCTGCCCACGGCATCATCAGGTCTTCCCGCCTTCCGAACAAGTCCTCCTGCATGCCGATGGCATCGTCGAAGACCATCGTCTGGCGATCGTCTCCCGAGAACTTCTTCCACTCGTATTCGTCGGTGGAGGGGTTGCCCGTCCGCGCGAAGTTGGCCCACATCTCCTTCGCGACATGGCGGAACTCGCACTCTTCGGTGCTGACGACCTCACCGCTGCCCATCGGGTCCTCTAGGCGCGTGTCGAACAGATACGGAATCTCGCAGGCGTGTATCGCACCAAGCTCGGGGGTTGTCACCGGTTTCTTGAGGAAGTACATGTAGGTGTTGCCACCGGCGGCAGAATGGCGTATGGCCATGTTGGTGTTACCGGCACGGAAGTTTATGTCGTTGCAGTACTGCTCCAGCCTACTCCCCTCGCCTTCGTTTGCGAGCGTGTCCATAAACTCGTCGTAGGCGGCCTTCTCCTGCTCGTTGAGCAGCGCGCGGTCCCTCTTCGCGATCCACCTCAGCGTGTCGAGAAAGCCCTCTTCGCCACCCTCGGATGGAACGAAATACCTGATCTCGTCGTGAGTAGACCAGATCATCATATCGATCTTGGCCCTCTTCTCGTCTCCCCACATCCCGTACATGTCCGCTCGATCCTCGGGAAGCGTGACGCCGTCGAGGAGCGGGAAGTTGGCGGTGCCGAGAAGGCAGTTCTTGTCGATGATGGCCGCTTTCAGGTAGGCGTCCACGAGCTGCTCGGTGGAGAGCTCCCTGAGCTCGTCCATCGTCTGGCAGCCCTTCGCGGTCAGGAAGTTCTGCGTGACGTGGATGCCGTGTTCCATCGTGTCGCAGTAGGCGATGTTGGCGCTCTGGGCGATGATCCTCTTGAAGAGCCCCTCGCTCCCGTCGATGAGCGGGAGGAACGTGACGCTTGCCGAGCCCGCCGACTCGCCGAAGATCGTCACGTTGTCCGGATCGCCACCGAAGGCGGCGATGTTTCTCTGCACCCACCTGAGGGCCTCGAGCTGATCGAGCAGGCCGAGGTTGCCCGCCTCCTTGAAGTTCTCTCCGCCCGGTACCCGCTCGAAGTTCATGAACCCCAAAAAGCCGAGCCGGTAATCGATGGACACGAACACGATGTCGGGGCATTGCTTGGAGATGTTGGTGAGGTCGTAAAGGGGCGCTGCCTGGGATTCGGCGCAGAACCCGCCGCCGTGAATCCACACCATGACCGGTTTCTTGCCGTCGGCGCAGCTCGTATTGCAATACACGTTCAGCACGAGGCAGTCCTCGCCGAACTCCGCCGTTCCATCCGAGTCGTTCACGGGCCCGATGGGAATGTGGCCGGGCTTTGTCGCATCGTACACGCCGTCGTCGTCTGCGGCGGGAAGGGCCTTCTGCCAACGGAGCTTGCCCACCGGCTGAGTCGCATAGGGGATGCCCTTCCAGATAATCAGCTCGTCGGTCTCCTTGCCGACGAAGGTGCCGTTGTTGCACTTGACCTTGGTGTCCATGCCGTTCCTTCCTTATTCCGTCCTTGTTCTTACCGAATCGTGTGCCACTTCACGTCAGACACGATCTGGCTCGTTCCGCAGGTTGGCTAGCTTTGAAGCATTCGCCCAATCGTGCGGCTGCGGGGTGAAGATCCGCGCAGTCCGGTGATGGTG
>JAFUBE010000410.1 GCA_017460365.1 Eggerthellaceae bacterium | reverse complement strand
TCGCCGATGCCCGTCACGGTGACTTCTGCGGTTCCGGCATTGACGTTATTCCTGTAGGTGAGCCGGTAGTCCCTGCCCAGCACGAGAGTATAGGGGTTGTCCAGCCAAGGGGATTCGACGTCGGGCTTCACCTTGATAGGCTTTCCCGTGTAGTAAGCGGAGGAGTCGACGTTCAGTATCCAGGAGCGGTCTATCGCGTGCCGCTCGTCTTGATGGACGGTCATGCTCAAGCTGGCGGTTGCGCCCGGCCTTCCATTCAAGGAGGCGGTTATGGTGGCCGCGCCCTCCGCTATAGCCGTGACGCCGCCTTCGGCGTCCACGACCGCGACGTCGGAATCGGAGGTCGCCCAGTCAACGGTCGAGTTGTCGAGAGTCGCTCCCTCGCCCATCGCCAGGTATAGGGCCAAGCTATCGCCAACGCATAGGTCTTCAACGTCCCGCCCATCGCGTTCAACGATGGAAAACGTTGCGAACTCCCCGACGGCTTCTACCGTGTACGAGCGAATCTCGCGGACGGCGCTCGTCGTGAACCCGCCTCCTGGAGAACTGCTGAAACACTCAACCCAATAACGGGTACCGTTACCGGCAACGAAGCATGCGGCGGCCATGCTCGTGGAGCTGCTTCTTACCATGTTCGCGTAATGCCCTGAAGAATTCGTCCAGCCTTCGTTGGCGTCCGCGCTAGAGGAGTATCCCCACGCGATGTTCTCGCCCATCGCGTCGGAATTCGGCCATGCCGTGAAGCAGGAGTCGTTGTTCGGGCGGGTGTGGCTGTAACGCACCGAGAGCTCGGCCGCGCGTTGCATCGCGGTCCTTTCCAGCTCTTCGCTCCAAGAGAGGGAACTGACGCCTGCCGCTGCTCGGGCATCATTGACCATGCCGAGCAGGGCGCGACCCGACTCCTGATCCGAAAACCCCCTGACTCTGTATTCAGCCGTCCTGACGGTCTCGTCTTGAACGAGGTCGCCGAACGCGGAGGCCATGAACCTCCTCACGTTCTGCGCGCCCGTGCCCGATTGCAGGAGGTTTCCGCTGGAGTCGATGGCGAACATGAACGGTAGGGTCACGCTTCCATGGCTACCTAACGTCTTGAACGCCCACCCGTTGTAGTCGCCCCCCGTGCAGAAATGAAAGCGATCAGCTTGGAAGCTTGCGAATTGCAAGAACGATTCTCTATCTCGGTCGCAGTCCATGACGAGGAACGAAAAGGCGTCGTACGCCGGATCCTCGAGCATGCCCGAAATCTGCGATACAGCGTTGCGCGTGTTCCCGCATCCGTATCGGCCGACGATGACGAGGCAGTTCTTCCCCCGGTAAACGTCTTTCAGCATGCCGGATGAGCCGTCCAGGTCGTAGAGGACGATATCGTCTACGGCAACGGATGCGCCCGCCTGCGTCTCGATGGAGCCGATGAGGTTCGAGCATTCCCTGGGAAGGCCCACGGCCAGCGACCCTGACCCGGAGTCGCCGTCGAGCGCCCATGCTGCCCCCGCGATTGCGATGCTCGACACGATGGCCAGCATTGCAAGTAACCCCGCCCTTATAACCCGTGTCGGCTTCGTTAAATGACTCCGCTCTCGCCGTTCTCGTAAACTCATCTGTCCACTCCTCTAACCTGAGAT
>JAFUBE010000051.1 GCA_017460365.1 Eggerthellaceae bacterium | reverse complement strand
GTAGCGCAGTGAGCGCGAACACGGTCTTCATCAATGAGGTAGAGCGGAGTTCCAAACTCGCGTGCGAGTTCCACGGTATCGAGTCCTGCAATGCTCAGGTGGCCTTGCTCGTTAAGCGACAGATTGTCGTAAATCAGCTGAGAGGTATGCATAGCGCTAAAGCTCCTTAGAGACGGTGTAGCTAGACGATATGTTCATCAGCTCCGGACCAGGACGGTCATCCGGGTAGGATCGAGGCGAACTCCTCCCGCTCGGTGGCTTATCCTTGCGTCAGGGAAAACGGCCGGCAAGGCCACGGCGAGAGGAGCCACGATGAACGATTATAACGCAAGGGACTACGACAGCTTCGCGGCCATGGACGTGCACGCGCGCTCGATCACGATCGCGACCCTGGACACGGTGACCGGCGAATCGGCGCTGGGGCGGCTGGGTGATTGCCCGGGTGCAGCGGAGGTGCTGAGCTGGGTCGGCGCACACACGACCGGCAGGACGCTGTTCGCGTACGAGTCCGGCCCCACGAAGTTCGACCTGTGCCGGGGGCTTCGCGAGCTCGGGCAGGACTGCGGCGTCGCCGCCGTCACCACGCTCGCCCGCTCCCAGAAGCAGCGCCGCCAGAAGACCGACGCAGTCGACGCGAGGGCGCTGCTCAACGACATCTGCAGCCTCGAGCGCGAGTTCTCCTGGTGCTGGGTCCCGAGCCCCGAGGCGGAGCAGGCGCGCGACCTGTGCAGGCTGTGGAGGAGGTCGGTCGACGACCTGGCCGGAGCCCGGCAGGCGGTGTCGTCGTTCCTGCTTGGACGCGGAATCGCGTGGAACGAGCGGACGCCGGACGGCAACCTTCGCTCCACGTGGACGCGGGCGTACGGTGAATGGCTCGACGCCTCGGGTGCGGCCATGTGCGCGGCGGACGCCGCAATCCTAGCGTCGTTGCGCGATCGCGTGGAGTCCCGCGAGGACTACGCCGACCGCCTTCGCGCGAGGGTGGTCGGGCTCGGGCGCGAGGAGAGGTGGCGGCCCTACGTCGACTCCATCTCGTGCCTGCTCGGCGTCGGCCCGGAGACCGCGCTGCTGGCCGCTGCGGAGTTCGACGACTTCGGGCGCTTCCGCAGCGGGCGGCGCGTGAAGAACTGGGTCGGCATGGCGCCAACGGAGCACTCGAGCGGAGAGAAGGGCGCGCGCGGCGGCATCACGAAGGGCGGGCCATCCTGCCTCCGCAAATGCATCATAGAGGGCCTGTCGTCGATGCCGACGAGGAGGACGCCGTCGAAGTCCCTGCGCAAGGGCCAGGAGCCCGTTCCCGACGCGCTGAGAGTGGCGAGGGAGGGCAATCGGCGCCTGTTCGAGCGCTACAACAGCCTCGTCGACGCAGGTAAGGGGGCGAACAAGGCAAAGGTCGCCACGGCCGCCGAAGAGGCGTGCTGGATCTGGAGGGTCGGCCTCGAGGTCCAGGCCTCGCTCGCGTAGCGGCGCGGGTTCGATAGTAGATTCGCCGCAGCCATGCGCGGGGCCGACGCTGGGAGGAGACCTGCGACCTTTTTTTGTGCGCGGCCATGCCGTACGCACGTCCCTAGAGTGGCCCAGGCCAAGAGCGACCCTCCCGATGGAGCGTCTTCTTGTGGGCGGGAGACCGTATCCACGGATGTGAAACTATGTGCGTTGCCCCGGCTCGACGCTGTTCAGCCGGGTGGCGGCACCCGTGCGGGAAGGCGGCTGGTCTTTGTTCCAGCCCGGCCGGCGATGGCGGTCTAGCTAACCGCCTCAGCCGGCTGGGCCGATGGATTTTTCTCACTTGACACGCTGATGAACATATGAATAAAGAGCTGAATTACTACGGGTAACAGACGCGAAACACGAATATGGGATAGTAGCAGCGCAATACACGAGCTCTAAGTAATCAATTGAGGGGTTGTTTATGAGTAGAGAACACGAAGTTGACTTTGTTTTGCGCACAGTCGAGAAGCGCGACATTCGTTTTGTCCGTCTTTGGTTTACTGATGTATTGGGCAATCTCAAGTCCTTTGCAATCTCACCAGAAGACCTTGAAGAGGTCTTTGAAGAGGGGATTGGCTTTGATGCTTCAGCGATTGATGGATTTGCTTCAACCGAAGAATCTGACATGTTAGCTATCCCAGACCCTTCGACGTTCCAGATACTTCCGTGGCGACCCAACAGAAGCGGCGTAGCGCGTATCTTCTGCGACATCAAAACACCCGAGCGTGAGCCCTATGAAGGCGATTCGC
>JAFUBE010000409.1 GCA_017460365.1 Eggerthellaceae bacterium | reverse complement strand
TCCCGAAGCCCGGTCGAACACGCCCAAATGCTTCAACACGGCCAAGTACCGGTGAACGTGCTGAACGTCTTCGCCCACGTCCTCGAAGAACAGGATGTACGGCTTGTCGACTCTGGTGCTGTCGTATGCTGTGCCGAGCACCGAGGTGAAGGTGGACAGGTTGCCGCCGATGAGAACCCCGTCGCCCGCGCCCTCCTTGTCGAATTTCGACCCTTCGCAGGCATACGCGGGAACCTCGCCTCGAAGCATCCGCTGCTCGGCTTCGAAGCACTCTTTTGGAAACCCGTCGTCGAACGCGGCGCTCATCGAAGCGTGCACGGACTGCAGCCCAACGTTTGTCCAGGCGGCGTGCAGCACGGTGATGTCGCTGTAGCCGATAACGGGCTTTCGAGCCCGGGCGATAAGGTCGAGCGAAACGTCATCGAGCACCTCGGAGGCCCCGTAACCCCCGCGCACGCAGAAAATCGCCTTGACCGACGAATCGTCGAGCGCCCAGGTAAGGTCCTCGACGCAGTCGGCGAGCGTCCGGCTCTCCTGAACGACGTGCTTGCCCTGCACGGGCACATAGCCCCAAGACTTCAAGCCTTTAACAGTTGCGTCGACCTGCTCTTGGCTGGGGAGCGCCGAGGGCGTTATGACGGCAACGGTATCCCCTTCGGCCAAGAAGTACCCGGCATCTGCCCGCTTGCCCTCGTAGCTAACCGTAACTGGGGTGTTCACGCCTTCCGATGTGGTTTTCGGCTGGCCCGACGATTCCTGGCTCTGCTGCGGTTGTTGCTGCGCCGGCGCGCACGACGAAAGCAGCAGCATGGGCGCCACGGCAAGCCCGGCTCCCTTGAGAAACGCGCGGCGGGTCGCTGTGGAAGGCATCGTTTCGTTCGGCATGGGTGCTCCTGTCAACGTGCGTCTATTTACCGGCCATCGAATCGCTGTTCACGGGAAACGTGAAATACGTGTCTGGGTACGGCTCGTTTTCCAGGGTGAAATGCCACCACTCTTCCGCCAGCGGCTTGAACCCGTGGGCCAACATGGCATCGCGCAAGATCATGCGGTTGGCGTACTGCTCCTCGGTGATGTTGGTGTAATCTGGGTGGCTCTTCTCGCCAAAGAAGTCGAACGTACCGCCCATGTCAACTTCCTTCTCGGTCTTCATGTCGAACAGCGTAAGGTCGACGGTGGAACCGCGGCTGTGCCCGGAGTGCTCGGCGATGTAGCCTTGCGGGAAGAGGACGCTCTTGTCCAAATCGGGATAGAAATACTCCTTCATGCGAGTGTCATCGGCATCTTTGCCCCACTCCACGAAGTTCGTGACCGCCTTCTGCGGGCGGTACGCGTCGTAGATCTTCAGCCGGTAGCCCTTCGCGACCAGCTCGTCGCTCACTTCCTTGAGCGCCGCCGCCGCTTCCTTCGTCAGCATGGCAAGCGGCTCCTCGTAGCCGTCGATGCGGTCGCCCACGAAGTTGTAGGTGGAATAGTAGCGGATCTCCAAGATGGCATCGGGCACGGCCTCGCTCAGCAACACGAAGTCGGACGAGTCGTCGGAAAGCTTCACGCCATCGGCGCCGGCGCTCGTGCTGGCGGCCGGGCTTGACGCGGCTTCAGCAGAACTCGAAGCCGCAGAACTCGAAGCCGCAGAACTCGATGCGGCAGAACTCGAAGCTGCCGCCCCGTTCTGCCCGCATCCGCTTAAGGCAAATACCAGGGCGATCGCCACGCCAAGTATCCACACCCGGTTTTTCTTCGTTGGCATCAAACCTCGTTCGCCCATGGTGGTGTCCTTTCGCCGCGACGTAACGTTACCCTCTACCTGCATTTTACCTTCGAGTTGGCAAAACCGTCTCAATCTTAACCACCGAATCGGCATCATGACTTCACTTTCGTTGTCTT
>JAFUBE010000408.1 GCA_017460365.1 Eggerthellaceae bacterium | reverse complement strand
TGCCCCGCTTTGGGTCTGGCAGTAAGTGGGGCAGTCCGCAGCCCGGCGGGAGACAGGGCAGGGCTATGCGCCAGTCAGCCCGTCGTTAGGGCCGGTGTGCTCGTAATGCGCGGCCTCGGCTTCACGCTCTTTTTCACGGAGCGCTTCCTGATAGCCCTTCAGCGGATCGAAGGGAATGAAGATCTTCGCTCGCTGCGAAAGCGGCATGCGCGGTCGGGGGAGCTGGGGTAGCTTGCGCTCGTCATTCGCCACTTTTGTGCCCTCCGATCTGGCGGTTGCGTTCGCGTTGTGTAGCCTGCGGCATGAGGTCGATGCCCTTCAGCAACGAATTCTTTCCGAACTTCCGCTTGATGTCGAGAATGGCTTCCTGCCGGCTTCGCTCTTCGGACGCGCTTTCCTCGTCGACGAATAGCGACAGTTGCTCGCGTCCCTCGCCCACTACGTTGTTGAAGTTCAACATGATGTTATGCACCATTCGCCCGGGGTCGACCACGCGTTCGAACAGCTCCACGACGAGTTCCATCACGATTTCGCGCGAATTTGTCGGTTGCGGGAACCGCACGGTGCCCCGACCATCGGTTGTGTAGTTCCTCGGATCGGCTGGGTCGTATGGGCGCGAAGACCTGGCCGCGGCATCGCGGTCGTAGCGCACGTTCAACGTGACCGAATCGGCGACGACGCCTTCGGCTACCATCTCGAGGCACGAGGCGTCGGCCATTTCCTTCGCGACGAGCAGCGCGTCATCGAACGAGTACGCACAGCCGAGCATCTGCGCGTTGGTCATCGAATGGCTTTGCGCTCGGTACGCCTTGATGTCGGCTATACCCACCGGTTCGATGCCCCAGGCATGATCGATCAAGATTTCGGCGTCGATGCCGAACACGTCGTAGAGACGTTCCAAGTCGGGGTACAACGCCAGTTCGCCCATCGTGTGTATTCCCAGCTCGTGAAGCCGTCGCTCGGTTCCGCGCCCGATTCGCCAGAAATCGGTCAGCGGCTTGTGGTCCCAAAGCGTTTCGCGGAACGTCTCTTCTGTCAGTTCGCCGAAAAAGTCGGGGCTGTGCTTGGCCGTGATGTCGAGCGCCAGTTTCGCCAGGTACAGGTTCGGCCCCAGGCCGCACGTCGCGGGAATCCCCACTTCGTCGAGCACTTCGCGCCTGATGCGCTCGCCGAGTTCGCGCGCCGTGCAGTCGTACAGCGACAGGTAGTTCGTGACGTCCATGAACGCTTCGTCGATCGAGTATACGTGGATGTCGTCCTTCGAGAAATACCGTAGGTAGATCGCGTAAATGTTCGCCGAGTATTCGACGTATTTCGCCATGCGTGGCGGCGCCATGATGTAGCTGAACGACTCGGGGATCTCGAACACGCGCGCTCGCCCCGACACTCCGCGTGCCTTAAGCGACGGCGATACCGCGAGGCAGATCGTCTTTTCGGTGCGCTCCGGATCGGCTACGACCAAATCGGTCGTCAGCGGGTCGAGCCCCCGCTCCACGCATTCGACCGAAGCGTAAAACGACTTCAAGTCGATGCACAGGTATGTCCGCCCGTCATTCACGTTTCTTGCGCCGTTTCTCTTCGTCTTCGGCCACGATGCGCTCGATCTGCTGCTCCACCTCGCTCGGGATGCCGAACAGCGTGCGTTGCGACGCCATGGGGCGCACCGGCTTGCCGCTCGCTTCGGCGGCGAGCATCTCCTGGATGCGCTTCCAGCGCTTCTCGTCTTCCGCGAACGTCATGTCAGCCCAGTTCAGCTTCCCATTCCGCCTCGCGGAATCCCACGAGCACCGTGTCGTCGAGCACGAGCAGCGGGCGCTTCACCAGCATGCCGTCGCTTGCGAGCAGCTCGTATTGCTCGTCGGCGCTCATGTTCGGCAGCTTGTCTTTCAGCCCGAATTCGCGGTACTTCATCCCCGACGTGTTGAAGAACCGCCTCAGCGGCAGGTCGCTCATGCGGTGCCACAGCCGCAGTTCGTCTACCGTCGGGTTGTCTGCCACGATGTCGCGCTGGTCGAACTCCACGTTGCGCTCATCGAGCCACGCCAGCGCTTTCTTGCATGTCGAGCATTTCGGGTAATGTACGAACAACACCTGATTCCCCTTTCCGTCGGGTGGGCGTGACACTTCTCGTCAGACACGTTCTGTCGCTTTCGCGGTGGGGTTCGGCGCTGGCGCGCCGCGGGCGGCACGAGTGCCGCCCCTACGGGATGGGCCGAGTATGCAACGGGCAGAACCGGCCAAACGTGCGGCAGACCCCGAAACGGGCAAGGTCGACCAGGCATCGTGGGAATCCTCGT
>JAFUBE010000407.1 GCA_017460365.1 Eggerthellaceae bacterium | reverse complement strand
GAATCATTGACGAACTCCTTTGTTCGCGTGTCCAAAAGGAGCACGTCTATCAAGCGCTCTCCGCAAGACCTCGGCTTCAGCAGTTGCCCCTACACAAAGCAGGTGCTCAATTGCCTGATGAGTTAACGGCACGTGATTAATGGGGAAACAGCAACCGTGCAACACGGCTTTATCGTCATTTCGTGAAGCTTGGCCCCATGCAGTGATTTCACCTTTATCTCCACTATCGAGAAAAGTGGTTATTTGAATGCCATGCGTTTGCTCAAGGTATTTGGAAAGAAATGCGCAGTAGTAACGTGTCCAATCTTCATCGTAAAAATCGCTATCCCAATACTTCACATCTCTGTATGAATGACATATCTTTACGTATCTGTCAGTCAGGCGACTTCCCCTATCTTTGGGGTGTGGTGAGTACAGTTCAAAGACAAGCGGATAAACATCAATTTTGAACCTGTTCACCATCGCGGATAGAACCACCTGGTCGGGACATACCAAATCCGAAGCGTATTCTCGCGTGGCATTGATACACCATTCGTACAGGGCCCGCGTGTTGTCAAGGGTTTTATAAAAGGCCAAGCAAGGCGAATGAATTCCTGAGCATTCGCGCAGCGCGTTCAAATCACCGTGTTTGGGGTTGTCGGGGATGCTGTAGCCTATGTTGGGAGAACGAATCGCTCGCATTCCCCCGCTGACGGGTAGAAACAAGGAGTCGAGGCTATCTGATACTATCATGTCGTAGTCAAACCAAATCACGGTGCTGTATTCATCCAACAGTCTTAGGCATTCGTACTTCGAAAAGACCATTGTTGTAAAGAAATCGACGTTGGCATGCCATTCGACATCGACTTCGAACGGTGAGTCGTACCTAATAAAGCGACATAGCCCTTTGCACAAGCAAGAAATCGCGGCTTGTACACGAGAGTCCATCCCGTCGTGAAACACAACAACATCTGTTTCAATGTGCGGATTTACGTCGAAGAACGACGCCAAAAAAGCGCCTATGGCAAAACTTTTATCATGCGTGCCACCTAAGACGATGGCGCTTTCAGTAGTGTTCATCTAGCGTATCCCACTCCATTTATTGTGCCTGTCCACGCGCGTCATTAATCTCTGTTGAAGAGGTCACGCGTATAGATTTTTTCTTCTACATCTTGAAGCTCCGGATCCCATCGATTCGCAACGATGACATCGCATATTTGCTTGAAGCGGTCGATGTCGGTGATTACTTCGCATTCATTAAACCTATCGATGGTCAAGATGGGCTCGTAAATCAGGAGCCGAAAGCCTTTTTGGCATAATCGTCTAATAATTCCCTGAACGCTGCTTGATCGGAAGTTATCGCTGCCGCTCTTCATCGTCAGCCTGTAAATCCCGATTGTCGGCCCGTCGCTGTCAGATCGCCTCGCAATTGATGCGATTTCGTTGGCTATATAGTCTTTCCTGGTTTTGTTTGCGGCTACAATAGCCCGAATTAGGTTTTGGGGAACGTCCTCATAGTTGGCAAGAAGCTGCTTCGTGTCTTTCGGCAGACAATAGCCACCGTAGCCGAATGAGGGGTTGTTATAAAAGGATCCGATTCTTGGATCGCTTGCCACACCTTCGATAATACGCTTGCTATTAAGGTTTCTTGTTTCTGCAAAGGTATCTAATTCATTGAAGAAAGCGACTCTAAGGGCTAGATAGGTGTTAGCAAAGAGCTTGACAGCTTCTGCTTCGGTTGAACTCATGTAATGTATGGTGACTTCTTCACTCGAGAGATCAGCTCCATCGCATAGGAGTCCGATAAAGCTCTCGGCTTCCGCGATGCTGCGCCCTTCGGCAAGAAAAACATCGGGGGTTCCCACGATAATTCTTGATGGCCGAAGATTGTCTTCAAGCGCGTGGCCTTCTCGTAAGAACTCTGGCGAGAACAGTATCGTTGCTGATGGGTAGCGTTTGCTTAGTGCGTTTGTGTAACCAACTGGCACAGTTGATCTAATGACTATAGTTATCTGCGGATTCGAATATAAAATCGAATCGATTACAGCTTCAACGTGCTCGACATCGAAGAAGTTTCTTTTAGCATCATAGTCAGTAGGAACCGCTATGATTGCCAATTCTGATTTTTCGTACGCCGTTACACCATCGGTTGTTGGCAATAAGTCAAGTTCGTACGAACGTAACGCATCTTGAATGCCCCCATCCGATATAGGAGATTCTCTCCTTGCAATCATCTCAATTTTTTCAGCGTCTATATCAACGGCGAACACGTGATTGTGCTTCGCGAGCAGAACGGCCATTGAAAGCCCTACATATCCAACTCCTACAACAGCTATATTCATCGCGCATTATCCTGATTTCTCAACAGCTCTGTTTTTCGTCAAATGTTCGTAACGGCTCTTCTTGCATCTGGTTAATCGTTATACGGTGTCGATTGATAGCCTTCTTGCTTTAAGCGAATAACTATCTTGTCGAGGCGATTTCGCCAGAAAGCTGTGAATCCTTCCGTTTCGCCAAATAGGCGAACTATAGTTGGGCTGGTCGCATAATACATGCGAATGAAGAGCCTCCCTGGAACGGTCTTAGCTAAATGCTGATCCCGAAAGCGGCGTAGCGTCCAAACCTCTGGACAGTCATAAGAACCATAAACAGCGGTTGCAACATAACATCCGCCCGATTTTCCAGAAGTCGTTCCGCTGTTGGCTTTATTGTCGGGTAAGGGATTTCCGTGTTCATCCTTGCCGAAATACTGTGATAATCCCTCGATGTGATTTCCGTACTTCGCATCGTGCCACGGCTCGAAATCGATGATTTCTGCCAGGGTTATCCATGATCCCGCTTGAAATGCTTCGGTTCCTTCCCGAGAAAGGATTCTGTCTAATAGAAGGCAGGAGGACTCGCGGTAATTTCCAATTCCGTTCGCACCCCACATCACCTCAAAGAATGCAACAATTAGTTCGGCTTGTGGCCCAATTTCCGAGCTATCAACATAAGGAAGTAATGACTGGTGAAGTGCATCCGAAATCTGTCCGAGATCGTTTCCATACTGGTTTACGCATGCACGATATTCCGCCTCATGCTCTTTCCAGAAATTCGGGTTAATCGTGAAGCCAATAAAAGCTTTCATTGGTGCGCTGAATTGCTCATTCGGGAACTTCTCAATCAGAGACATGCAGCTGAGACCAGTTGTAACTTGCGCTATTTGAGCTAGATCGTCCAGACTTCCAATCGTGTTGTTGTATTTGGCGTCGTGCACTCGGCAAAATGCTACGCTGTTCGGGCTCCCCATTGATTCCTCTCCTTTTTTTCGCTTTGGTTTCAGTCTTGAAGTTCGGCAATCGATAGCGATTTATGGACTACCTCTTACCTTGGTCAGTACATGTATTGTTTTAAGTTCATCGTTAATCATGTACTCGTATTGAATGGGCGGTATCACCATACCCTCATGTTTACCAATTGCTTCCTGAAGCAAGTAGGCGAGGAGCTCTCCGTCTTGGCAAGCATTTTTCAACCTGGCAAACAAGGATTTTGTAGCTGCCCGAAGCGAAAGCCAATTGTAGCCTCGCTCAATTTGCCTAATAAGTGCGTCGATTATGATGCGCTCATCCCAAAAACGTATAAGCAGCCCCTCTTGGTTGTAGTAATTGGCTGCTTTTGACGTGCATGCTTGTATGTGGATTATTTCTCGCGCATGATGTGTATTAGTGACATCTCTATCGCACATGCACAGATAATCGTAGTTCACACATATTATATTGGGATTCGAAGCCGGATTATCCAAAGGCATCGCACCCCATGTGGGGTCACAGTGATAGTATTCACCATCGATTTTCGCAAGAACCCAAGAATGCGGCCCATGCTCTAATGCGGATGATGCAGTACCAGTCAACCGATATGCCTGGATGCCTGCGTGTTGCAAGAGGTACTGCAAGGCTGAGGAAAACCCGTCGCACACCGCAAGCCGTTCTCCGAATACACCCCATAGACTGTGAGACACAATCAAATGCTCATCGGATAAGACTTCTCTATTGTCATATGAAGCATAGCCCGCTACAGCTGTGTAGAATGTCTTCGCTTTCGTGTAATCAGAGCAAGATGGTGGCAAGTTTGACATCAATCGGTCGAACTCAGCCATCACAAATGACTCCAGCTCCTTATTAGGTGCAAGATGCTTTGTGAGCTTCAGCTTGCCGTTAAAGCCACCCAGGCTTGCCTCGCCGGCTACCCAATAGAACTCTGGATGATCGCGAAGTACGAGCATGGTAATGTCTAGTGCACGATTTGCGTTTATACGCTTTGCGTTCAGCGTTGTCTGCCCCATTTGCAACGTGGCAACGATATCGTCATACAGCCGGAGCTCCCCACCGCTTAGCTGGGTTCTCGCATAGCAAGTTGAATTGTCGGGAGGCGGCAGCATCGACTACCTCACCTTCACTTTGCTGGGATCAGATTGCGGGTACAGCTCGTTGAACTCGAGCATGTAAACGTTCTGCCCCTCCTCGTTGTTTGCCGCGCTTATAGGAGCCCACATCTCGTCGATTTCCTCCTGGTAGAAAGGCTCGACGTATTCGAGCGATACCTCCATTGCTTCAAGCAGCATGTTGAAGTACTGGTACAAATCGTGTCGGCACTGGTCGAGGTTGCTTAGCGTTGCCTGATAGGGCTCGCTAACCGACTGCGCATCCGACTTCATCCAGTAAAGTCCGCACTTCGACGAAGTAAGAGCTTCGACTTGCGCCTCGAGGTCGTCATATAGCCGTTCCCTAGTCTCGTTGTCTGCTAGGTATTCGGCGTTGAAGCGCTCTGCATAGGCCGAAGCCTGCGCGTTGTAGTCCCCCAGAATCGAATACCCCTCCTGCAGAACGGCTTTGGATTCCTCGTTCGAAAGGGGTATGCCTTTTCCTGCGGCAACCGATTGAGCGATTGCCGGTAAACCGGTAATCGCATTGATAAACTGCTGACCCCAATGGTATCGGCTGCCAAAGAACAGCAGAAGGCCAACAATTACTATCGAGCCTATGGAATACCAGATGCCTAGGCGCCTGTCTCGCTTCATCCGCTCTTGTGGTGTGATGGTCTCCGCCATGTTTGTGCCTCGCTATCGATACTTCTCCGGGAGTTCCAAGGCCACACCTGCATCGAGCAATGCAAAGTTCTTAGGCGACGGCAAGTTGAACGTAGATACTTCGCCGTTATCCTTCGATACGGCTATCTTTTGGATTCCAACCCGTCCTTCATCCTCGCGGCCGCCATTGAATACCCAGGCGTCACCTATGTCATATGGCGAGTAGATACCGTTGATGCCAAGCTTCTTCTCGTAGTGTTGCAGTGCAATCTCGCAAGCCTTCTCGAATTCAATCATCGTTCCGCCTCCTTGCAGCAATCCTCGATGTTCCTACTCGGTTTCGCGTCGTCGGTTCTCCAAAAGCGTGTGGATCCGTCGTCCCTTACGTGATCGAAGTATGCACCTGCGTCATGAGACACATCGTCGCTGCTGGCAACTTGCGGATCGACAAACTTTGTCTCGCCGGCAACCTGCTCGGCGCAAAAGGCATGGCCGCCGCCCTCTTTCCAGTATGCGACCACCTCAGCCCGCGATCCGTCGCCCCATTCCTGCATCTGGTGCTCAATGTCCGCCTTGCCGTTGCCCTCGGTGGTCTGGACGTCCGGGTTCTCCCAGGCGGCTTCGGGATTGCGGGAAAGGTACTCATTCTCGTCGGTGAAAGGCTTAGCTTCCACGTCGTACCCTCTCCTCCGCATCTCGTATGCAGGAGCGCAGCTCTGGCAGTTGTTCTCCCACTCCCCATTCTTCTCGGGATCGTAATTCGGATTTACGTTCTCCGCATCCGCCTCTATGTCGTGCTCGCCTTCAATGTTCTCCCACTCAGGAGGAACGTTCTCGTTAATGTCAGCAATTTCAGCGCCAAGACCATCATCCTCGACTTGATTGCCTTCCAGCTCATCTGCCGCTCGATAATCGGCTTCTAGGTCTTCATCGTCCCATTCCGATTCGTATTGGCTCTCTGAGCTTTGCTCGCTTATTTCGGAATCGTAATCTACATCGGTCTCGCCAAAATCGGCGGCAAGCTCATCGTCGCTCACATCGGCCATGTCTATCTCATCAGCGTCCGAATATGCGCCCATTTCGCTTGCTTCAGATACCTCACCCGTTTCGCTACCAATCTCGTCCATGCTGTCACCTCCTACCATCGTTTGACTTTTTGGAATCCCTCATCATCAGGAATATCGACAGAACCTTCAGCAGACATGCTTAGCTTTTCGTACAAGTCATCAATGCTATCCATTTTTTCGAGGTCTTCTAAACTTACCCTGTCAAGCCAATCAGGCTCATCGCCCACATCTTGCCATTCGGCTATATCCGCGTCGTCTGCAACACGTATGTCGCCATGGCTAGCTTCGAGGTCAACCTCTGTCCATTCTTGGACGATAGTCGGCTCGACGCCGCCTTCCGCTTCATGCTCCGATATCTCAGCGAAGTTGTTGTCTATGCCTTCCATGTGCCCTCTCACCGGCTAATTACCTTGCATCGCTGCCGTTCGTTCGTCTTACCGAAGCAATAAAGGATCCCTTGATGGCTCTATACTGCCGCCAGCATGGATGTCTCTTCTCGAAGGCGATATGCGTAAGAACGGCGCTTACGGTGCGTTTCTTCAGCCCGTCATCCGTCAAAGCGACGTAACTCCCCAGCGCTTTAATGGCTTGCTGCTCCCAGGCTTCATACGCCCTCGACTCCTCAGAACTGAGCGGGTCCTTGCCGCTGACCTTTGGCAGGAGGGGGGCCAACACCTCAAAGAGGCCGTCGCAATGCGCCACCATGGCAACGGCTTCGCAGAAATCGGCGTATCCGGGCTTGCTTTTCCCGATCGGCGTAGCCTTCATGCATGAGTCTTTGATGCTGGTCTTCTCTCGCTTGTCAAGGGGCGATGAAGCGAGCAGGGATGTTATCTTTCGGCGGTCGTATTCCGCGCGGTCGCGTTGGCGGAAAAGCTCTGTGACGATCTCGCCCCTTGAGGTGATCTGCCTTGCCCTGTCGTTGATTTTGTCCTCGTCGCGAACATAGTCATCGGAGCACTTCGCGATCTTTACAAGCACGGGTTCAAGCCAATCGCTCTGGTAGACGATTGCGGTGCCAACAGGCAGTTTCACGACTTCAAGGGTTTGGTCGTCGTCGAGTCCCATTGACTTCCCGGCGCTCTCGCGATCCTCTTTCTCGGGAAGGCTGAGGACGATTTTGGTGTTTGTGTTCTTGATGGCGGATATATCGACCGACGACGGCGACTGATCGACTATCACGAACCCTTCGCCGTAGGTGCGCATTTCCGCAATGGAGTTCGATATCATCTCGACCGATTTACCCTGGAGGTTGGCCCCTTCTTGACTCTGCTCAGACGACGTTCTCTTGAGCAGGTTATGCGCCTCTTCTAGTACCGTTACGTGCTTCAGCGGGCTGTTGGCGCTATCCGCATTGGATTGCCGGTACTCGCTTAAAAGGAGGACCAACGTCCCCATAATCACTGCCTTAGTCTCCACTGAACCAACGCGGCTTAAATCCACGATGGTGTTCTCGTCGAAGAGCCGTTTTGGCTCAATGGCGTCACTGGAGAAGATTTGCCCAACTAGGCCGTTTGTCAGCGACTCAACTCTGGTGACGAGGGATCCGATGTAGTTGCCTTTCGTCTCGCCGGAGAAGGCAGACTGCTCTAGCAGCACGGGAAGTATGTCTGCGACATCCCGGAATGTCGGGTATCTCCCGTTGCCTCTGTCAAGGCAGATCGATTGCTCTAGGTCCCAGCCGTGCTGTATGTAGGCTTGCTCGAACGCGGCCTTCAATAACGCAGGCATGGCCGCGTAAAGGGGCCAGCAGGCGCTGAATATCTCGATGACCCTGTCGAGATGTTCCAGGACGTGGACCTCGTCGGGAAAGGCGAACGGGTTGATTCGCAACATTTCGTTGTAACGGGGGTTGGTGGTGAATACGTTGACCCCTTTAAGCTTTCCGTATTGCTTGCGGTACTCGCCCTTCGCTGGTTCGACGACGAGGAAGGTTACGCCGTTGCGCTCGGATATTAGCTCGTCGAGCAGGCGGTAGACCGCATTCGATTTCCCCGAACCAGTCGATCCGGTTACGAAGCAATGGGCGGTAAGGGCGTCAGTATCGAGGTACACATGGTTGCTCTGGCTCGTTGAGCCCATATAGGACACGGTTCCGAGGTCTATTACGCGCCTGCTTTTTCTACCGGAAGTTCTGATCACGTTGCGCCCGAACTCCGCCGCCTCGATCACGGTAAGCCCATTGACCGACTGGTGCGGAAGTCCCGCGATAAGCGGAAGCTCCCTGCCGCTTATAAGCGAAACGGGTGCGGTGGTCGCACGGTCGGCGCCGACATTCCCGATGTCGAAAACTGGATGCCGCCCGTAGCGCAACCTGCCGAACGCCGACTCGATGCTTGGGTATTGCTCGCGTCTGTTGCTCCACGCGTTCACATATGCGCTCTCGACGCCTGTGCTGTCGCCTGAGACTAATGCCTTAAAGGTGTTAGCCGCGACGATTGCGTCGACAACGTAATCCGCGACGAAGTAGCAACCGACCTCCCAGAGCCCATACGCCTGACAATTGCGTATGCGCTCGATTTGGGTGTCGATGTCCGCAAGAATGTCCTCGACACCCTTGTCTGTCTGCGTAAGCGTTATCGTTCGCGATGTCCCGATTTGAGCGGTCTGCGATAGGGAATCACCTCGTGTCTCGCTGCTGCCCTCGGTGCACGATCGGGTCTCGCTCCTGTTCGTGCCGCTCGTGGCGGTCTCGGTGCGTGATTTTGATCCACCTGCGCTGCTGTTGAAAAGGGAGAAACCGGTGCCGCTGTGGCGGTCTCTGCTCCTCGTCTTCCCAAATGACGTGTCCTCATGCGCCCCGATTGTTTCGCTTAGGCTTCCAGTAATGGATTCCGTGCAACTTCTGGAAACGCTCTCTGCGATGCTTGCGCTTTCGCTCTCTCCGATTTGACGTTGGACCTGCTTCAGGATGGAGAGCTGCGAGTAGACGTTCTCGTATGATGCGCGCAGGTCGGCCAGCCGGTTGTCTGACACGGGGTCTGCCACGAACATGGCGGTGTAGGAAAGGCCGTCCATGCCTTCGATGAACTTTTCGATCCCCTGCACAAAACCGCTATGGGAATCCTCTCGCGGGCTTGGCACAACCGTTACGGTGGCGAGCGCCTTGCATCTGTAGTCTGTGGGAAATGCAGCGTATAAGGCGTTTTCAACCTGGTCGTCGCTGCATTGGCTGAATTTGATGCCGGGGAAGTTTCCACGAAGGCTGGATGCCATGACTCCGGCAGCTTCATAGAGGTTCTCTTCGTTTCGTGTTCCGATGTAGAAGTCACTGCCGTCGTCATGCCCTGCTATTAGAACGATGACGGAGCTGCCATGGCTTGCCATAGCGCTGTACACGCTCACGAGCTTGTCATTCAAGTCCTCGCCCTTGCGGTACACGACTTTGTCCACATGAAACAAGCTCATGTCGGCAAAGGTGTATGCGCCACTAGCGGGAACCACCTCGCAGTTGCTGAGATTGCTGAGGTAGCCCTTGTGAATGAGGGAGTCGATGGCGGCTATTGCATTCGAGAGGTTCGGATTGCTCTCGTCGAACTCGAAGCTGCTCTTTGCCATGGTGTAGCTGCTCATCGGCGGAACCTTCCGAGAAGCCCTCGCCCGTGACGGTCATATGCCTGGTCGAAGATTCGGCTCCAGCGTTTTGCGGCGGCGCCCGTCGTCCGCAGCGCCCTTCGCGTCAAATCGTCGATGTAGAAGAGGTCGTCTTCCGTCTTCGCGCTCGCTATGGCTCGTATGCATGCGGCGTCGGCATCGCGATCGGCTGCTATCGCGGTATAAGTGTTCAACGCTATCAGCGACCCGGGGTTGTCTCGTTTGCTGAACTCCTTCATCGCGTAATCGAATGCCTCGCTCAGCAACAGCATCAATCGGTCTCCACGAAGCCCATATGCGCTAACGACGCGAGCGAAATCGTCGCCGCTCCTGGCGATTCGGGCGGCTGCAGGTGCCACGCGCTTCACGTATTCCTTGAAGGCCTTTTCGTCCAGGGCGCTCAAATTGAACGATGTCGATAGCCCCTCAAGTTGCTCGAGCGCTTGGGCGGGGTTGTTCGTCCGCGGAGCTTCTTCAAGCAGGTTTGCGGCATCGATCAAGGCTGCTTTGCCCGAGAGCGCCAAGCCTCCAGTCCGGTATTCGTAATCTGCCGCTTTATCGATTAGCCTCAAGTCGGCGGGCGCTGTCTTCTTGATCCCGAAATCCTCCGAAACCATTTCCATGAGAGACGGGATGAAGTCGAGCCTGTGGCGAGAGTTCAGACTAGCTTCGAGGAGGCTGCGCGCCGTTTCAGCGGCGTTCTCGTCATCGAATTGCCGCAATGCGAGGGCGAACCTCGAAGCAATTTGCGGGTATGCGTTAGCCATGAAGGCGTCGTCCGCGAACGCGCTCTCGGGGCAGATAGCGGAGAAGAGCCCCAGCGCTTCGTCGGTGCTGCGGCAGCTGGCGCTCAGTCTTTCGTGCAGGTCTACAAGGTACCTGAATCGAGCGTGATCGTAGCCGGCCGCCCAGATGAGCCATTTTGCTGCTGTTGCGGTCTCGTTGCCGTGCTGTGTGGCAATGAGGGTTATGCACGAATCCCATATAGCATCGATGGCCGCCTGCTCTTCGGCGGAGCCTGTTGCTCCGACCCGGTGGAAAGATTTCCTCGCCGCCCAGTCGATCGTCATCATGAGGTTTTCGAGATAGGGCAACTTCGCCGACGCGGCGGAAATGATGCATTGCGCCAACCCGGTCCCTGCTACGCCGCCTTGCGCAAACGCGCATTCTAGCAGGCATGCGTAGAGCGCGCCGAGCGGGGCATCGGTCGTGAGCTTGTCAAGTGGCTGTTTGCTCGCAAGCACGAACTGGG
>JAFUBE010000406.1 GCA_017460365.1 Eggerthellaceae bacterium | reverse complement strand
CCTAGAAACTGCCCCACTTTGGGTCTGGCAGTAAGTGGGGTAGTCCGCGGTAGGCGCGGCGCGCTCAGTACACGTAGCGATCGGTGTAGGTGATGCCATCGCCGGCGGGGGCGGCGCCGTTGGCAGCGGCGAAGGTGAGGTCGAGTCGCGACCATTCGTTGGGCTGCACGCCGAGCGAGCCCTCGCTCCAGGTGCCATCGACGTAGGCCATTACCCAGGCGTGATACAGGCCGTCGGGCGACACATAACCGGTCACGACCTTCGCGGGAATTCCCAGGCTGCGCAGCATAGCTGCGCCGAGCGACGCGTAGTCGAAGCACACGCCTGTGCCGCTTGCCAGCGTGGCGTCGGGATTGGGGACGTATCCCGTTTGCGACGACAGAGCCGTTGCCTTGTCGATGTCGTACGTCACGTTCCCCACGATGAAATCGCACACGCGTTTTACGGCCTCGGCCTGAGTTGCCGCGCCGTCGGCAAGCTCGCGCGCCTTGGCTGTGCATGCGCTGCCGGCGTCGTACCAGCAATACTGGTTCGGCATGAGAAACGGCGCAAACTCCGAGGTCAACGCCACGTCGGCATCGACGCTTTCCGCTTCGGCGTAATCGTTGCCGTCGATGTTCTTCATGATGCGGAACCGATATGCGCCATCGCCCATGTTGATCGGGAACACCGTAGGCGAGCCGTTGTTTGGAAGATCGTAGTTGTACACGGCATCGTTGCAGGCAACCTGGAACTTTAGCCGCGCCGCGCTCGACATGCGCGCCACCACGTACCCGTCTGCTGTATGCGCCGTGTCGATCGCAGGCCCCGCTTCGGGGATATCGGGAAGCGCCACCTGTGCTGGCATCGAGAATTCCGCACCTTGCGGCGCAACGCTCGTCGCGCCGGCGTTCGTTGAAGCGCCGTTCGCGCATCCGCAAAGAACGAACGCCAGGCTTGCTGCCAACGCAGCGACGATCAACCCTGTTGTCCACTTATCTCGCATATCACCATGATACTTGGAAATCCGGAGAGACCTTTCACCCACTTTGGAAAACTGCTGCGTGATTAATTCAAGAATTCCCCGAATTGTCCCCGAAATTTTACATAAAAGTGTGATTCATCTGCGCAAACGCAGTACAATGGTAACTATCTTTACAATAATGCAATATATGGTGCTTCAGACGTTAGATACGAGGAGATGAAAACGGAGAGCAGGGGCAAAACGCTGACCGTGGTGCAAGTGGTGATTGCGGTCTTTGTCGCCATTGGAATCGCATGGATTGCCGTGAAGCTCGTCGGCTACAACCAGGCCCAGCAGGTGTATCGCGACATCGAGTCGGCGTATGCCAACGAAGGCGGCAAAGTGCTCGCAAGCGAGAATCCCATCGATTTCGCCGCGCTCCAGAAGCAGTACCCCTCGGTCGTGGCTTGGTTGCAGATGGACGACGTCGACATCAGCTATCCCGTTGTGCAGGGAGAAGACAACTCGTACTACCTTTCGCACGACCCCGCCGGCAACGACAACCTCGCCGGCAGCATCTTCCTCGATTGGCGCAACAAGTCGCTCGAAGGCGACCTGCACTCCCTCATCTACGGCCATAACATGCGCGACGAAAGCATGTTCGGCCAGCTCGACAACTACATGAGCGAAGACTTCTACAAAAAGGGCACGGGCACGTTCCGCCTGTACACGTCCACGGCGGTCTACCGCTATCAGATCTTCGCCGTGAACGTGGTCGATCCGTCCGACGACACGTACCAGGTCGGCTTCATCAACACCCAAGCATTCGCAACGTGGGGGTCGTGGGT
>JAFUBE010000050.1 GCA_017460365.1 Eggerthellaceae bacterium | reverse complement strand
GCGAAGTCCTTGCCCTGGACGAGCTCCTTGCCGTTCCAGGTGACGGTGGCCTTCGGCTGCGCGACGTTGCCCGTGTAGGCCACGTCGGCGACCGCGTAGGTGGCGTTGTCGGCGGTGAGGGTCACCGGGTCGATGTAGAAGGACGCCTCGAGCGTGCCCTCGTAGTTGCCGGTGGCCGTGATCTGGACGGTGGCCCAGTCGTCGACGCCCGTGCGGCCGTAGTACACGTCGACGTTGTTGAACCACGCCTCAGTGTACTCGTCGTCGAAGACGGACTCGAGCTCGAGGTTGCCGGTGTTCGCATTGATCTTGTACTTGTTGATCTTGAAAGCCGGCTTGAGCTGCTCGCCGGTGTAGCCCATGCGGTAGGTCTTGGTGCCCTTGTCGTAGATCGCGTCGTCGAAATCGATCCTGTAGCCGGCCACGGCGGCCACGCCGGCCGACTTCTCGACGGCGGGGGTGATGATCAGCTCGTTGATCTTGAACGTCTTGGAGAGCGTGCCGGCGTAGTTGCCCTCGCCCTCGAAGGTGATCGTCGCCTCGCCTGCTTTCTTGTTGTTCTCGTAGGAGACGGTGTAATCGGTATCGGGGTCGAGGATGTCGCCGGTGGCGGATTTCACGACGATCTGGCCCGTGGTCGAATCGTCCACCGAGGGCGTGCCGAGCGTGATGCCCGCTACCGTCTTGGCGAAGGTAGAATTGTAGTCGACGAACCATTCCTCGCCAAACGGGACCTTGACGACCTGGTTTCGTGCATTCGTGTACGTCCAGGTGTAGGAGAACGCGTTGGTGTCGGAGATGTCGATGCCGTTGACCGTGAACTCCTTGGTCAGGCGGCCGCCGTACACGCCGTCGGAGCCAGCGCCCACGGCGATCGTGTAGGTCCCGGCGTCCTTGAGGCCGTTGATCGTCACGGTCCTGAAGGGGGCGTCGGAGGAGTAGGTCACCCCGTCGACGGGCTCCCCGTCGGCGCCGAGCACCCTGACGACGTACCCGGTGCCCCTGGCCGCCGCAACGTCGGAGCTCGCGATCTTGCCGGCAGCTGCAGCAAGCGCAACGCTGCTCACCGGGTCGGTGACGGAAGTGGCGGCAGTGACGGCCGTCGCGCCAGGCGTGAGGTAGTACGTGCCGGACTTCTCGTACATAGCGAAGCCCTCGTAGGTCACGGACGCGCCCGTGTACTCGTGCACGCTCGTGTAAATTCCGTCGGCGTCGCCCTTTGCTGCGCCTGAGACCGCGCCGCTGATCTTGCCCGTCGCGGCGTTGCCGTTGGCGTTCGCCGCGCTGTCGTAGTACGTGCCCGCCTCAGCCTGGGCGTCGGTCGCGTAGAGCTTCGAGGTCGTCGGATTCACCTTCACGGTGCCGGTCACGGGGTTGAAGCCGTCGAAGGTCACCGTGTCGATCTCGCCGGTCGCGAGGTTTTCGTTGAGGCCTGCGAGCGTCAGCTCGGTGGTGGCGCCCGCGTCCGTGTAGTACTTGTCGCCCTTCTTGTAGAGCTGGACATTTGAATAAGTAAGCGTCGCCGTGTAGGAGTACAGCGCATTTTGAACAATCTGCGTTCCCGCAGAGATAGAATCGATAGTCACGTTCTCGGTTCCCACATACTTCGTGGTATCAACAGCAGTACCGGGATCCGTGCCCGTATATGCATAGCTAATCGAGGCACCGTCAGACGTTCCCTTACCAGCTGCTGCTGCATACAGCTTCACGCCAGTGACCTTCACAGTCGAGGCGCCGCCGCCCACGACGATAGCGGAGCTCGACGGCGCGTTGGACGCGTACGTGAGGTAGCCGACGTTGGAGTTCACCTTCACGGTGAGGCCGGACACGCCGGCGGCGCTGTAGTCAGCCGAAGCCTTGGAGAGCTCGATAGCCGCGGCGATGTCGCCGAAGGACTTGTCGGTGATGGCGAACTTGCTCACGGGGGCGGCGGTCCCGCTCGCGGTGGCGTAGGCGCCGTAGCCGCTGTTCACCTTCAGGAACGTGCTGGCCTCGCCGGCCTTGTCGTTGTCCTTGAACGAGGCCGCGTAGACGGCGGGCTCGACGACGTCGCCGCCGTCCTTGAGAACCACGCGCACGGTCGGCTCGATGGCGCTGCCGGTCTTCGGCGTCGAGTACACGTCGTCGTAGACGTCGGTCGTGCCGTCCTGGAGGTACTGCACCTTTGCGTTGGCGTTGGCGTTGGACATGTTGAGCTTGTTCACGACGTAGGAGCCGGAGACACTGCCCGTGTAGGCGCCCGTGAAGTTCGCCGTGACGGTGTAGGCGCCGACGATGGCCGGCTTACCGGTCGCGGGGTCGGGCGAGGCGGTGTCGGTTCCGTAGCTCAGCGTGAACTCGGTGCCTGCGAGGTCGTCGGCGGTCAGTATCTTCTCGTTGTTGGTGGCGCCGGCGGCCGGGTTCTTCTTCATGAAGACGATTTCGCTCGGGTCGATCTCGCGGGCGGTGCCGGTGTAGACGTCGCTCGGGTCGTCGAAGCGCAGGATCGTCTTGCCGTCGGTGTCGTAGACGGGCACCTTGATGGAGGTCGCGATGCTGGCGATGTCGCCGGTGCCGACCTCGAAGGTCTTGGTCTTCTTGGTGGTGCCGTCGAGGTTTCCGGAGAACGTGACCTCGGCGGTGTAGGTGCCGGCGGCGGAGGGCTTGTCGACCTTGTTGCCGGACGGGTCGAGGATGCTCACCGTGTAGTTCCTGATCGTGGAGCCGAGCGCGCCGGTGCCGGATTCGGTCTCGTTGATCTTGACGGGGGTGCCGCCCTTGGTGGTGTACATCTTGACCGTCACGCTGGGATCGACGTAGTCGCCGTCCTTGAAGGTGACGTCGTCGGCCGTGATCTCGAGGTTGCCCACGTCGGTGCCCTCGGAGGCCTCGCGAGGAAGCACCGTGTAGTACGCGATCACGCCGTCGCCGGGCGTGTACCAGTCGGCGGTCGGGTCGCTCGACCCGCTTGTGCCGGTCACGTACGTGTAGTACTGGCCCGCGCCCGTCGGGTAGTTGGCCGTGTCGGCGGCCTCCGAGCTGAGGCGCGCGCTGTTGTACGTGTTCGTCGACAGGATCCCGTAGGTCATGCCGTCGTTGCCCGCGTCCGTTGCGTCGACGCGCTTGGGCAGGATGGCGTAATGCTCGCCGACCAGGTCGGTGACGTCGTTGCCGTCCTTGTCGTAGAACGTGGCGCCGGCCTTGCTCGCGCTCAGGTCGTAGTCGGGAAGGTAGGTGCCGCTAGCGAGCTCTACGTGGTCGACGAAGTCCTCGAGCTTGCTGTTCTGGCCGACCTCCATGTAGGCGACGAGCGTCTGCTCGGAGGTGGCGCCCATCGTCGTGCTCAGGAAGTTCTGGCTGTAGTCGCGGACCTTGACGACCGCCCAGAACTTGCTGTAGCTCGCGATGTCGGAGGCGGCGACAACGTTATCGTCGGAAGTGTCGAGCACGGTGCTCGTGCCGGCCGGCTTGTAGTAGGTGACCGTGTAGTCGCTGCCCTGCTTGAGCGGCACCTCGGCGTTGGATGCGGCCTTCCCGACCTGGAAAACCAGGCTTACCGGGTCCTTGCGCTTGTTGTAGGGGACCTTCACAGCGGTCGCGGCGGTGTACACGTCCGCAGTGCCGCTAATAGCGTGCGTCGCACCCGCTACGTAGCCGACTTTGCCGCTGGCGAGGGTAGAGCCGGAGATGTTGCCGCCGTTGAGGGTCGCGTTCGCGTCAACAGCACCAGTGGCGGCCTGCAAGAGCGTTGCCTGTTCCACGGTCACCGTGCCGGTCGCCTCGCCCTCGCAGCTCCCGATGCCCGTGACGGTGAACGGGTGGTCGCCTGCGTCGGTGACGTTCTCCACGTCGACCTTGAAGTCGACACCCTCGGTCAGGCCGGTGTAGTCGACGCCGCCCTCCTCCGCGGAGTTGTCGGTCGTGCATTCGGTCTCGAAGGTGAGCTGGTTGCCGGTGTAGTAGACGTCCGCCTTCTGCGCGAACGCGAGTTCGGAGATGTCGAGCTTGCCGACCTTGATCTCGTAGTCCTTGCTCCTGGTCGCATATGCGCCCTCACCGGTCACCGTGACCTTGTAGGTGCCCGCCTTGGCAGCCTTGAACGTGAAGCCCTTTCCGGTCACGATGTCGGCATCTATTGTCTCCTTGCCGTTCTTCACGACGACCGTGTATTTGTTTGTCGCGTCGCTGGGATTGATGAGGCTGCCGGCTCCGTTGTACACCGCGAAAGCGATGTCCTGCCCGTCAGCGCTGCCGTCGTAGGTCAACGTCGGGTTGTTGAATACCGTGGTCGTGCCGTCGCCCGTGCCCCAGGCGAGGTCGCCGAGCGCGTTCTCGCCTTCTTGCGTCTGCAGCAGCTCCGCCGACTGCGTCTGCGGCGCCTTGTCCGCCGCGTACGCGGGGACCTGCCCCAGCGGGCTCAGGCCGAACGCCAACACGACGCTCATGCCCGTGGCTATGGCCTTCTGCGCGAAGGTCAAGCGTGACGCGCTACCGCCGGTAGCGCCAGTGATACTGTCCATGCTTACCATCCTTTCTCTAAACGCGCCCGGTGATTATGATCCCGTGCGCGTCGCATGGAAACTACTTACTTGTAGTGCTAAGTGCCATCCATCCTTTCTCTTCATGCGCCTGCGCGGGTAGTTAAGTCCGTGTAGGTGCCGCTTACTTTACGGATTGTATGATACAACCCGATTTTCCAAAGACGCAATATGCGATTCGCGAGTCGGTGTATGCAACTCATTTAGTGGTTATCTCCACTATTTCTTCATAACTTTGCTGATTCTTTGCTACCCAAGATGCAAGACATGCAGTGTTTCTACAAAGGCGCAATTCAGAGGCGCATACAAATCGCCCTTATAGACATCTTCCAGGCCTTCCCTATCGAACAACAGGTAACACAGAGTGCTCTCGAAGGTGGCTTTCGCGGAGCCCCTCGAGTCATGATTCGGATCATCGGCCCGCTGTCCAATTTCTTTAATAATCTCTACTAACGTACCGCAATCAGCATACTCATCCCAGAACCTACTACGCGCATCATACTCTCCCGCCAAAAACTCTCGCAGGAGCTCAGGATTAGTAATAGAGCATTCAAGCATTACAGGTCCTAGGACGTTTCTCACAAAAATAGCTTCAGTATTAGCTACGCCCTCATTCGCTGCACCCATTGAGCTAAAGGAATCTATGATGTTGCAGAACTTCAGTTGATCGCGAAGACTCATTGAGCCACGCGAAACGAGTTCCTCCGCTACCTTCCGCAGCTTCGGTTTCCGCCCAACTTCTCCATTCGTTATCAGGTTTGCCATGCGGCTTCGAGCCTCCGACAGCACGAGCTTACGATCGTAAAACCGGGAAAGGTAGCGTTCGCCGTCGAACCCAACGCCATAGCAACCTTTTACCGCTTCTGCCAGCATTCGCACATCTACCGAGAAAACGATTGAAAGACTGTCGTCATCAAACAAGAACTTCAGCGCTTCGAGTAACCTTATGGCATACGAAGGCCGGCACCTATCGAGTTCGTCAACGAATAGAACCAACCTATCCGCACGAGATCTCAATACGATTCCAAACAAATCGTGAAGCCTATCGCGAACGGCTTTATCACGCCTTATCTTCCCAGTAAGATCCTCCGGTTTCAGATTCCGTATCAAATTGCCTGCATTTACCTCGACGAGACCCAAATTTACACTTACCGCCTCAGACAGGCCTTCAACGATCTTATTGGCATCTTTCTCGATGTTCTCGAATCCCAGGAGTTCGTAAAACGACGAAACTATCATCTGCATGAGACTGAGTACGGGTTCATCAACGTAGTCGTTATCCCAAGCATTAAAGTAAATCGGCAGATGCCTATTCTCAAGTTCGAGTGATTTGACTAATTCGATTTCAGGTTCTTTCATGTTTGACATTTGATAACGCTTATCATCAAGCACCATCTCGACTTCCTTTATAAAGAATGTCTTTCCGGTACCCCATGCTGCATCGAGGAATATTGAATAATTCCCCTCGATTGAATCCAAGATACCGACGAATTCCTCAATATCGCGCCACCTTCCTAATGCGTCGCTGGCCAACGCCTCACGGACATTCTCTGTGGTTGCCTCTTTCACGGCACGCTTTACCGGCTCTCTCTTGTTCATATATGCACCAATCCAATCAGCGAAAACATGGTTTTGTTTAGTATAGAGCGATACGGTCCAATGATTTTCTGCCCTTCTCGACGCTTGAATAGCCGAGAAACAGTCCTTTACTACTTAAGAAACAAGATGGCTGCTCGCTCAACTCCGCCTAGCCCATTCGCTCGGACGCTGAGATAGCTTCGGAGATTTGGCTTAGTAAGAACAAACGCGAAATCAACTGTCGTGATTTGGAAACATCAGCCAATAGTAATAGCAATATTTTCACAATTATATGCGATAATTTATCACGAAATGTTAAATGGCCACTTGAATGGAGGTGTCAGCATGTCAACCGTGGCAGCGGCGGCGAACGTCGCCGACATCAGGTCGCGGGTCGCGGGCGACCATCGCGTGAGCCTATCGGAGTTCACGCGCGGCAAAGCGTGGCGCGCGAAGCTCGCCGAGAACGCTTTCATGGAGGTGCAGGATCACAGCGAGCGCATCGGCTGGCTCATCTCCGAAGAGGGCATGGCCGGCTTCGTGGAGTACGTGTCCGAGCTCGAGGACAAAGTCGAGCGCGCCGAGCTCGCCGCCATAGCGGAGTCTCGGCGAGGCTACGAGGACTGGCGCTCCGGCACCGACGGCGCCGAGGCGGCAAAGGCGTATTTCGCCGAGCACGAAGCCGAGTTCATGGAGGCTGTCGATGCCCGTTAGCAGAACCGACGTACTCTGGGCAATCGACGCCCTGTTCGGGGTCGAGGGCGTCGAGATGGACCCGCGCAAGGCCGTCGACGACATCATGGGACTCGCCAAGGCCTACTCCGATCAGGACGATTTCGTCAGCGCTGTCTCTAGCACGGTGCGCATGCTAGGCCGCCTGAAGGATGGCACGGTCGACACGAGCTCGCTTGCGGACGACTACGAAGGATGGCGCTGTTGCCATTTCCAACACAAGACGGGTCAGGGCGTCAAGGCGCGCATGAGGATAATGTACGCCGAAGCCGACGGCACCATCCGCGTGCGCGGCTTCGGCGAACGCGGAGTGCCAGCCGACTTCTATCGTCGCATGGCCGAGATCGATCGGCTAAACCTGCCCGAAGAAGGTCAGGGAACCACTTTCCCATCTGACAGCGATCAGGCCGATCGGTAATACGCGGGTCGAGGGCCGGGCTTTCTGAGCGTCAATCGACCATGTCGGCGCAACCGCATGTGACGAAATTCCCCCCGCACATGGGGCACACCTCCCGGGAGCACCCTGAGTGATGGCAGTGGCCGGCGGCGGCGTTGCATTCGCCGCAGCGGACGTGGCGCCTGTTCTCGTGCGGGTCGCCAGGGCCGCCGACGGGGATGCGCGCGACCTTCTCACCGCCCACCATGATGAAGCACGTGCATCCGTCTGCGAGCAGCATCGGCTTTCCGCACGTGGCGCAGGTCCTTCCGGCGACCGCCTCGCGCTGGGGCACGGTTATCCGGCTTCCGTCCGCTACGCGCTTGACCGAGACGTACTCCGGGTTGAAGGCGCGGCCGTACTTGAACGTTTCGACGGGCAGCACCACGACCTCGACCAACGACGCTATGGCCGCGCGCCTGGCCGCAAGGTCGGACTCGTCGAAGGCGAGCACGGGGTCTTCGGCCAGCAGCATGGGCGACAGCGCGTCTCCTCCCGTGAGGAGCGTGAGCTCGGCGCTCGCCTTGGCGATCGCCGCCTCGGCCTTTTCGCGCACGCGCTTCAGGTCGCGCGCCTCGATGAGTCCCTCGTCGTAGTCGTGCTGGACGCGGTCGACCCTGCGCCGTTCGGTTTCCACGATTGTCCTTAGTTCGCGCTCGTGCTCGTCGTCTCCGAACGAGCGCATGAGGGGATCTGCCGCCATGGCTGCGAGCTCGGCATGCACGACTTCGGTCACGTACGCATCGAGCGCCGCCCGGGAGCGGCTGACGTGGCCGAGGCAGGCGTACGACCCCTTCGTTGCCTTCAAACCAGCGTCGCACACTCCGCACCGGTACAGCCCGGTGCCGAGATGTCGGCGCTCCGTTCCGCAACGGTTCGTGCGCCTC
>JAFUBE010000405.1 GCA_017460365.1 Eggerthellaceae bacterium | reverse complement strand
CGCGAGTGAGGTTCACGACGCCGCCCTTGGCAGCATGGTAGGGGGCCGAGCCAGCAACCTTGTTGCCCACCAGGCCGTACATGGACGCAATGTTGATAATGCGCCCGTACTTGGCTGGGATCATGCCCTGCTTTGCGACCGCTCGGGCGACCTTGAAGCTGCCGAACAGGTCGATGTCCATCTCGTTGGCAAACTGCTCGTCGGTGATGTCCTCGGCGGGCGCCACCGCGCCCGTGCCGGCGTTGTTGACGAGGATGTCGATGCGGCCCATCTTCTCGAGCACCTCGGCGACGGCGGCGTCGACATTGGCGGTGTCGGTGATGTCGCAGCGGATGGCCAGCGTCTCCACGCCGAACTCGTCAGCGATCTCGGCGGCCACGGCGTCGATCTTTTCCTGGCGGCGCGCCATGACGACGATCTTGGCTCCCTGGTTGGCAAGCGCCTTGGCCATCTGCACGCCCAAGCCGCCCGAAGCGCCCGTCACGATTGCCACCTGGCCAGAAAGGTCGAAATAGTTCTTGGTCATGCTAATCTCCTGTCCTTCGCGAATACGGTACGTACTCTAACCGATTTCATGTTATCAGCTAAGATCGTTTCTTACGCGTAAACTGCGGTGAATGCGGCCCAACCTAGCGTCGGCGGATAACAGTGTAGCAGTTTAGGGCGCCGTTTCGGCCATCTGAATCGAAGCGGTCGATGCATGTCCCCAAGCCTTTAATAGACCGCATTATCTCGTCGAGCTCCGAAAGCGAGAAGCTATGACAGTATCGATATACGCCTGGTTTCCCATCCCAGCCTACAAGGTAGTCATTCTCTTCTAGATCGACGCCCAATTCGGAAACACCCTGCTCTGTAGTGGCAGCGGCGCGCTTGGCGAGCTTGTCGTCAGTTGCGAAACGCCAAAACGATGTTGCTGCGATTCCTCCGGGCTTAAGGCTTTCCACGAGGGAGCTCAAAAAACGGATTCTCAGTTTTTGCGTGGGAATGTGATGCATGAATCCGAACGATACCGCAAGATCGTATTCATCGGTATCGGGTGATATCGGCTCGTTTTTCATGAGCCGGTCCAAGACGTCTACTTCATGCAAGGTTGCTCCTGCAATGCCCTGAAACAGCTGGGGACATGAATCTATGCAATCGAAGCTCAGGTCGGCATATGGAAAGCGATCGCGGAAATACCGTTCGAATCGCAGGTTACCGCAAGCGACGTCGAGCACGCGATAGCGGCGCATATCGCCTTCCAGGTGATTGCATACCCGCGTCCAACCGGGCCAAGAACCCTTCCTCGTATTCGAGAACAACTCGTGGTTGTCCCGATAGAATACATTGTTAAGTTCGATGAGCAATCTTATGGTTTCATCGTTCATGCCGAAATTGTATCGAATCGAATGGCGCGAATGAAGGGCTGAAGATGTCGAGTACAAGCGCCAATCGAATACAATGTGAGCATGGACAAGCTGGTGCGGAACATACTTGCCGAGCTACGCGCAGGCAACGACCTCGATGCGAAAGCGCTCGACAGGATCGTTCGCGAGCGCTCGGCCGAAGAACATGACGGGCGCCGCGTGTACGCGAAAAAGCGCATCCTTCCCTACTATCTTTCGAAACGGGCCGAACATGGCGCCCTGTGGAAATCGTGGGCAGTCGACGAAGACCTCGACGAGCGGTTCGTGAAGACGCTTCAGATGAAGCCTCGCCGCACCGCTTCGGGGGTCGCGACCATCACGGTTATCACCAAACCCTGGCCCTGTAGAAACAATTGCGTATACTGTCCCAACGACCCGCGCATGCCGAAAAGCTATCTGTCAAATGAACCCGCCTGCCAACGTGCAGAGAGGAACCGGTTCCATCCATACCTTCAGGTTGCGAGCCGCCTGAGAACGCTCGAGCAGATGGGCCACGACACCGACAAGATCGAGCTCATCGTGCTCGGCGGCACTTGGCTCGATTATCCTGAAGCCTATCGAATATGGTTCACCTTCGAGCTCTTCAAGGCGTTGAACGATTCGCCGGAATCGAGAATGTCTGCGTTAAGCAATCCAGACCGAATTGTCGCTCAGGGCGAGCCGATGCGCGATATAGCCGATTTGGAAAGTCAGCATGCAATCAACGAGAAGGCCGCGCATCGCGTGGTCGGACTCGTGTTCGAAACGAGGCCCGACACCGTTTCCACCGACGCCCTGCGCCACCTTCGCCATCTCGGGTGCACGAAAGTGCAGCTCGGAGTCCAATCGATTCGCCAGAAGCTTCTGATAGCAAACGGTCGCCGCGAATCGGTTGACACGATTCGGAATGCGCTCAAGCTTACAAGGTTGTTCGGATTCAAGATTCACGCGCATTTCATGGTGAACCTTCTCGGCGCTACGCCCGACTCCGACAAAGCGGATTACCGTTCGTTCGTTACCGATCCAGCATTCGTGCCCGACGAGGTGAAGCTGTATCCATGCGCCCTCGTCGATGATACGGCTCTGGTGCGTTATTACCGTATAGGAGGGTGGAAACCCTATAGCGAAGAGCAGCTCATCGACGTCTTGAGCTCAAACCTGCTCGACACTCCCCCGTTCATGCGCATCTCGCGCATGATCCGCGATATCTCCGCTGGCGACATTTTGGTTGGGAACAGGAAGACCAATCTGCGCCAACTCGTGGAAATGCATGTAAGGGGCCTTGGCTCGCCTGTGCACGAAATACGCTATCGGGAAATCGGGACGCAGGACGTCGAAATGGGCGCGCTTTCGCTCGACGAGGTTGCGTACGAAACGGACGGTACCTCCGAGCGCTTCTTGCAATGGGTTACCACAGATTACAGGATCGCGGGCTTTCTGCGGCTTTCATTGCCTCACGGCGACGCGGTCGCCGAATACGGAGACGCCATTCCCATACGTGGAAGCGAGGCTATGATTCGCGAGGTGCACGTGTATGGCTTTGCGACGAAAATCAGCCGCGATGGCGAATCCGCGCAGCATAGGGGGCTCGGCAAGGCGCTCGTGATGCGGGCATGCGAGATAGCGCGCCAGGCCGGCTACGCACGCATCAACGTGATTAGCGCCGTTGGCGTGCGCACCTATTACCGGAAGCTCGGTTTCGTGGACAACGGCTTGTATCAAACGCGTGACTTGACCGACTAGAGGGCTGATTTTATCGCTTCAAGGAATTCGCCGTATTCGCTGAAGGCGGGCAGATCAGGGTTATCTGTCATAATCGCCTCAGTCGAGCGGAACAAGAAACCCGCTTTCGATGCGCGGATCATGGCGAGGTCGTTGAAGCTGTCGCCTGCGGCTATCGTTTCGAAACCGCACGATTGAAGCGCGCACACCGTGGTGAGCTTCGAGTTTTCACAACGCATCTTGAAGCCGGTGATTTCTCCATCGTCGGCAACCTCGAGCGTGTTGCAAAACAAGGTTGGCCACCCAAGTTTTTCCATAAGCGGTTGTGCGAACT
>JAFUBE010000049.1 GCA_017460365.1 Eggerthellaceae bacterium | reverse complement strand
GCACTCGCCCTGTCGGATTACACGAATTATTTCCTCGGGTCGGCAGACGTCGACCCGCATGCGACGGTCGATTACACGGCGGTGTTCGATTTCCTCGCAACTGACCCCGATATGGATGCCTGGGTCCTGGGACGCAAGCTCGTGGATCTTTTCGCCGATTACTATGACAACCCCACTAACGCGATATCGGTAGGTCCTTCGGAAATTTATTGCGTAGTTGACACGAACAAGCTCAAAGAAAGCGGGATCGTGGACAAGCTGCTGGCAATCGCAAGGCAGATGAGGGCGGAGGCGACAGCTGGGAGCTTTTACGACGAGATCCGCGTTCCAAAAGACGCTTATCACTTTGCCTATGCATACCTGCAGGACTTCGCGACCGTGATGGAGCAGCTCGGGATCGGAGTGTACGAATCCGATTGGCAGGATCCGGGATTCCTGAACGCCTATACGCAGACGGCGCTCGAGATTCAGAACATCTTGCATGATAAGGACATCGTCTATTCGAGACACTCGAAGAAGTCGGAGCAGACGTATGTGTTCTTCGGCAGAAACGATGACGGGAGCATAGAGGTAAGGGGCAAGAAATCCCCGACAAGCGGTTTGAGCATTTTCGCCTTCGCCAATCCCTTCGACGGCGATGTTTCCGGCGAGGTGGCCTCCTACATCGAGTCGATGAGAGAGCTATCTGGGGAGTATGCGGAGGGTTCGACAGAGAGGGAGCTGCTCGGGACGTACGTGCAGGCAGTTCTTGATTACGAGTTGATTTGCCACGCCGGCATTGCCGTGTCGACCCTCGTGGAAGACGGTTGCGCCCCCGACGAGATCGACTACAACAAGGTTCTCGAATACCTCAAGTCCCAGAAGTCCGAAAACCACGTCAAGAGGGGATGGGAGTACATCAAGAAGGCCTTCGAGGGAAGCGACAGGGACGTGCCGGCATGGCTCGGCGGGATCATAGACATCCAGCGCAAGGAAGTCTTGAATAACGACATAGTATCCCTTAAGACAGAGTCCAAGAAAGGAACAGACTATTACCGTATCGATGTGGCCGATACACCAAAGCGTGTTATCGACATTCCGGCTCTTACCGTAACGGCAGGAACTGCAGTTGAGCCCTTCAAAAACCCCACCATGGTCTTCTACGGCAACGCAGATTCCAGTGCAACGGGTGCCTCCTCTGAGGACTACATGACCAGCACCAGCTCTTCCTACCTCATTCCGAAGTATGATGGGCAGTGGTATGCCGTGGAGGATTCGGATGGGAAAAAACACATTGCAATTGCCGCAACAGACCACTCCGTTTTTGCGTCGTTCTCGCTCAACGGTAAAAACCTGGGGGTGGGAGAGCTAATTTTCGATGACAACGGAAATGCGAAGAGCATCTACGTGTACGGCAACACGATACCGATTGCCCTCGACACGCTTGAGGGAACGGTGATGGTCACGCTGGAGAACGACCCGCTTGGAGACGCCGCAGGGCCAATAGGCATGCCGTTTTTGCTCGAGAAGACAAATGCCAAATTGGTAAAGGATCATTACTCGAATTTGGGTATAAAGTCTGTTGAAGTCAAGCTGGCAATCTCTGATATGTACAAAGTCGAGCACGAGGTCAAGCCAGAGCTGACTTTCGACCCCAACGGCGGTACGTGGGCAGAGGGTGGTGACGCTGTCAAGAAGTTCGAGGTTGGTCTCGAAACCGATTTCGAGATAATCGCAGCTCCTAAGCGGGACGGCTACACCTTCGAATGCTGGGAGGGCTCGACCTACCAGCCAGGGCAGCAATACCATGCGGACAGCGATCATGTGTTTACGGCAAAGTGGAAGAAGAACGACTCCGGCGCTGGCGACGGCACTGCTAGTGGCGACGACGCTTCCGGTGGAGCGAAGAGCGCCCAAACAAAATCAAGCCCGAGCAAGGTGTCGAACACGGGAGACCTCCTGAACCCGGTGCTCCTGCTGCTGGCGGTGCTGGCGTCAGGAGGGACGGTTGCGGTGGCTGCGAAGAAGCGAAAACGCGAATTGTAGCCGGGAACGAATTGCTGGGTTCCAGCATCCGGCAAGTGCTGTGGTACGGCCGCTAGAGTTAGTTTTTGCAAACAAACACATTTCCGCAGGTAATTCTGGCTCTACGATGAGTTTGTTGTGTCCATGATGCGCGTCGTAACGTTATCATCGCGATGCCTGCGTGGGGACGAAGATCGTCACCCTGGTCCCGCCCGCCTCGCGGGTTCCGATCTCCAGCGTGCCACCGCACTGCGCTTTTAGCCGCTCGCGGACGTTGTTAAGGGCGAAGTGCCGCTCATCCTCATCGGGCGGCGTAAAGCCAGGGCCGTTGTCCTCCACGATGATCTGCACGCCGCACCCAAGGTCGCGCGTGGCGACGGAGACCTGCAGCGGCTCCGAATCGGGGTCCATGCCGTGCTTGACGGCGTTCTCTACGATGGGCTGCAGCGTGAGGGGCGGAACGTTAAACGACGTGACCGGCGTGTCGAATTCCACGAACACCTGTCCCTCGTAACAGGCCTGCTCCACCGCGAGGTATGCCTTCGTATGCTCCAGCTCCTGCTCGAAGGAAATCGTTCCGTCCTCCGCAACGACCTCGAAGTTGCTCTGCAGATAGCGGGAGAAGTCCAACGTTGTCTGCTGGGCCCTTTCGGGATCCTTGGCAATAAGGTAGTAGATGCTCGTCAGCGTGTTGTGGATGAAGTGGGGCCTCATCTGCAGGACGGCGACGTGTGCTCGTTCCTGCGCGACCTCCTCCTTCTGGTCCAGGTAGCGACGGACCAGGCCAACCAAAAGGAGGAGCTCCACGAGAATGACCTGAATGGACGGCGCCGCGAGAAAGCAGGCCAGGAACATAAAGCCCTGTACGTTCGTTATGTCTTTCCAGTACCGGACAAGCGTTACGAGGTTGATTGCCGTAAGCGCGGCTATCGAGGCGAACGTCAGGGCAATCCATGGCCCGAAATGGGGATCTTGACCAGCAACGACGCGCGCTTCCCCACTCAGCTTCGCCAGACACCCCGCAACGATCAGGATGCCGGTCAACACACATTCGATGCGTACAACCGCATTCGTTCGGAAGTCTCTCCCACTGCAGTAGACGAAATACGCGAACACGAGCAAGGAGGGAATCGGGGCTATCAGCGTTTCGGCAAGGCTCAGAGCAAG
>JAFUBE010000404.1 GCA_017460365.1 Eggerthellaceae bacterium | reverse complement strand
TGCTGGTGTGTTTCTTTTAGCTCAATTTACTTTTTTTCCTCATGCTGCACAACCTGCACGCGGTGACGGACAAACGCATTCCCGCCGAACACAAAAGCCTTTGTCCCTATGTGTGAACTGCGACCCACCCCCGCGCGCCATGCGACGAGAACCATGAGCTCGTCCGACAGACTCAGCGTGCGCATAACCTGCTTGGGGGTTCGCTTCCCCCATACATGGCCATGTATGGGGAGGTTCGGGGCGGAAGCGTAAGGCGAAGGCGCCCTCTCTTTCTTGTCCGCCATTCTCGTAAAGGGAAACCCTCCCTTAACAACATTCACCAACGGCATGAGCGCCTCACGACCGATGCATATAGGGGCACAGGTTTATATCGAGGTCGTTCTTTGCTAGATTCTCATCGGAGAGGCAATCGGCCTTGCTTTGATCGTCGTAGTTTCGTTCAGTCTCCTCGAGCTTGACCAGCAATTCCTCCTGATTGGGCTGACCCATTACGAGGCGATACTTCACGCGATTGGCAAGCAACCTGTCATAGTGCACCGCATATCTGCTCATCGGGTAGTTATACGTTATACGGTCGATATGCACGATATCGCCCGCGCCCTTTCCCACTCCCCAGTGGGGAAGCATGCCGGAGTCCTTCTGCTTTTCATGCTCGCTTGCGTAATCCATAAGCGAATCCCAGGGATCGTATTTGCCGCTTGTGTTCTCGCAGGCTTCATCCCAGTATCTCGCTCAAAGCGTCTGGCGCACCGCAAGACATTCGTAACGGTTGATGCGCCCTTCCCTTTGCTGAAGGAGAGTCTCGCGTTGACCGCATCGCTGGCATCCGGCCCGCGGACGCGCGCCGGAAATCGCCCCCTCGCCAATGGCGCAATCAGCTGTTTTCCTCCGGGCCCGCCACGGGGCACGCCAGGACGACCACCTCTTCGTACCTTCCTGAAGCGCGGACCTCGACCTGGAGCGCCTCTGCGTCGTCGAGCGAGGCGTAGAGCACATCCCCGCACGTCTCGAACCAGTGGCTTTTGGCCCCCTGGCCACCATGGCCCTCGACCAGGTAGAGCACGGACGCCGCCAAATGCGGGTCCTCATGCAGCTCCACGGGCCCGAGGCGCACGTCGCCGCCCGGCGCAGCCACGCGGTACGCGCAGACCTCCACCTCGTCGAACGCGCCCGCCGCGCGGGCCTCGGCCCCGGCAACCCTGGCACCGTCGGCCGAAGCATGCAGAACCCTCCCGTACAGGTTGAAGTTTCGCGCGTCCGTCGCCCGGCGGTCGCGAGCGCGCACCGCGTAGACCGCGGGCTCCCTCAACGTCAGCACCATCGAGAACACCCCTTCCCGCAACTGTCGAATTGCTATGACCGGCGACTCGCCCCCGCAGCGCGGCACCGAGGCGGCAGCCATGTACCCGTCGGGGTGATGGGCTCATGTACGCGGCCCTCATTGCGAGCATGGCTTAGGCCGCGGCAACCGCCCCCTCGATGCCGGGCGCCTCGGCGGCGCCCCGTGTTCCATGCTTCGAGGATATCCGAACGCCGGGCAGCTTATAGACCGATTATGGCCCAGATGGAAGGGATGCTGAGACGCCATCTTCCAATGGGTGAGCACGATGCTGCGGGCTTCTTGCCTAACATGGAAGCCGCATTCGAGGAGCGGATCTCGCGGACGGCCTGCACCTTCACCAGGGCGCGGGTGTCATCGACGAGCGAGCCGATCCACGCGAAACCGAAGCCGCGCTTCACCTTCGGGACTACGGTCATCAACATCGTTGATTAGGCGTATCACCAGTTTGTGGCCGTTTACAGCCCTATGTGGCCCTTCATCGCCGTGCATGCGGGCCGAGAACGGCAAATGCGGAAAAGAAGGCATTTGGATTATCATTAGGGAAACGCGTCTTTATTGGCATCGTGTGACACTTCCCGTCAGACACGATCTGTCATTTTT
>JAFUBE010000403.1 GCA_017460365.1 Eggerthellaceae bacterium | reverse complement strand
CTTTTCCTGCCGCGGTGTCCGTGCGCGGTGTGACACGTCCCGTCAGACACGATGTGTCATTTTTCGAGGACGGCATGCGGCACAGCGAGCGACATCCGAAAAATGACACATCGTGTCTGACGGGAAGTGTCACACCGCGCACGGAAACCGCGTCAGGAAAAGAACAGGGCGTTTTTGCCCGAACGCTTGGCTTCGTAGAGCAGGCGGTCGGCGCAGTCGAACGCGTCGCTGTATGCCGATTCCGCCGAAACCGCGACGACGCCGACGCTCAACGTCACAGGCGGATCGATGCCGAGCGATTCCGAAATGCCTTGCACCTGCTTCTTGCAGAGCTCGAAGCGGGATAGCATCGCCTCGCGCGTCGGAACGTCTCCACCCGCGAACAGCGCCACGAACTCGTCGCCGCCCATGCGCCCCACGATGTCTTCCGCACGGCAGGTGGCCGCCACCGCAGACGCCACGGCCTTCAACAGCTCGTCGCCTTTGGCGTGGCCGTACGTGTCGTTCACGCGCTTGAAATCGTCGACGTCCACGATGGCGAACAGCGCGGAATCGCTCGGCCCGAGCCCTTGCAGCTTGGCCCGTATGAGCTCTTCGCTCGTGCCGCGATTGTATATGCCGGTGAGGGCGTCGGTCTGCGCTTTGCTGCGCAGCTCGCGCTCGCGGCGCTGGGCCTCCTTCTGCTCGTCGACGTTCTGGCTGCAAACGAGCACGAGCTTGCGCCCTTCGGCGTTTTCGGCGCGGCTGATGTAGATGCGAGCCCAATGGAACGCGCCGTCTTCGCCAGTGCGCCGCAAGTCGAACACGATGGACTCGGACGGATGCTCGCCGAACAGCTCGCGTTCGACGAACAGGTAATTCGAATACTTCCAGAAAAGCTGGACGTCGTCGCGGTGCACCGTGTTGAACATGGCGTGGAAACCGCAATCGATGGGCGTGCCGTCTTCCTTCACCAGGGGGCGCCCTCCCGCGTAAACAGGCTCGTTCGCGCCCGTGTCGAGGTTCAGGAGGAATATCTCGTCGAACAGCGACCGCAAAGCGGTCGAAAGCAGCGCCCGCGCCTGGCCGTGCTCCGCGTTTCGGCGCTCGTTCACATCGCGAAACGCCAGATACAAGAGCTTCATGCCGTCGAGGTCGCCCACGTGCTCGACGCTCGTTATCGTTTCGAAGAAGTTGGCCGGCCCGCCCGCATGGACGCCTTGCCCGACGTCCCACGCCACATCGACGTGAACCGCCGGCGCACCGACCTCGGCTTGCTTGCACGCCCCGACGAGCGCCTTGCGGTCGAGCCGGTTGGCGCGAAACACGAAGTCGATGCCCGAATCATCCGCCGCCGCGCCGAATAGGCGATCCATTCCCGGCCCCTCTACCAGCAGCTTCAGCGACCCGTCTTGCCCTAATCCGAAGATGGCTATCGCGTCTACAAACCCGCCGATCAGCGGACGCGCCCGGTCGGCGTACTCCCAGCTGTCGGCAAAAGCGCGCGTGCAGTGCTCGAGAACCAGTTCAGTTTCCATGCTCACCCCTGGACGGCGCGTCAGCCGTTGCACGACGCCGACCCTTTCCGTTTCGCATTGCGATACCATTCGTGTGACAATATATTCGCATAACAGTATAATCAATCAGAATTTCAATCGATTGAAAAGGACGGCTCATGAAAACCTATGGGATAAGCAACGAGTTGAAGGGCAAAGTCGTTTTCATCCGCGAGGGCGCCGTGAACTGCTCGCTGGGAATCGAGCTCCCAACCGGAGACGTCATCACGTCGAGCATCACCATGGAATCGCTCGGGAAGCTCGGCTTGAAAATCGGCGACACCGCCTACGCCTGCATCAAAGCCACCGACGTAATCGTCGCCGCCGAGTGAAGCGATACGCCCAGCTTCGCGACCGGTCGAAGCCGCACCATCCCAAGGGGAAATAGAACCCCCTTCCGCCCCCGCAGGCGAATCAAGCGAATCGAACCTCGACAGAAAGGACGAGCATGGTCAGAATGTCCGATACGCGACTTGAATACCTCATCGGCGAAGACGTGCCTTACATCGATTTGACGAGCACGGTTTTGGGCATATCCGAGCAGCCGGGCCTCATGGAGTATTTCTCGCGCGAGGAATGCGTCGTCGCGGGCGTGGAAGAAGCTGCGCGGCTGGCCGAAATGCTGGGATGCGAGGTCGAGATGAGCCTTTCGTCGGGCGACCGCGTGGCGCCGCAGGAGACGATACTGCGCGTGACGGGGCCGGCCGGCTCGCTGCACCAGGCATGGAAGGTCGGGCTGAACCTGCTCGACCACCTGTCCGCCATCGCCACGAAAACGCGCTCGATGGTCGACGTTGTCCACGCTGCGAACCCGAGATGCGAGGTTCTCGCCACGCGCAAGGCGATGCCGGGCGCCAAAGACCTGCTCATCGGCGCCATCATGGCCGGAGGCGCCTTTCCCCATCGGCTCGGCTTGTCGGAGACCGTACTGGTGTTCGACCATCACATGGAATTCATCGGCGGCTTCGACGGGCTCGTACGCCGCATCCCCAGGATTCGCAGGCGCTGCATCGAGAAGAAGCTATTCGTGGAATGCAGCGCCGAGCAAGCGCCCGCGCTCGCGCTCGCCGGCGTCGACGGGCTTCAGCTCGATAAGCTGCCGGTCGACGAGCTGGCCGGAGTAGTGAAGCAGATCCGCGCCATCGACCCTCGCATAACGCTGATCGCCGCCGGCGGCGTGAACCCGCATAACGCCGCCGATTACGCAGCCACCGGCGTCGACGGCCTTGCCACCACGGCGCTCTACACCGCCAAGCCGCTCGACATGTCCGTCCGCATGGAAGCCCTCTGATGCGCAAACGGCACCGCCTTTGGCTTTGTGCCCGGCTTTCTAGCTCAGCGCTTGACATTATACTTATAGGTGCATACTATAGGAACGCAACCTCGAAACCGTCGCGCCCCGCACGCCCATGGCAGCGGGGCGCGACGGTTATGCTGGCAAGGTAAATGCCGATTTCGCTTCCGCTGGGTGTGACATTTCCCGTCAGACACGATCTGTCATTTCTTGAGAAAGGCATGCGGCGCAGCGAGCGCCACCTAAAAAATGACAGAACGTGTCTGACGGGAAATGTCACACGGGGTGGCGGTTATACTGGCTAGAAGCGCGACAACCCGTAAGGAGCAAGCGATGAACAGGTATTTCGGCGACAAGGTTCCCACTTGGGAAGACGTGCAGGCATATTCCGACCGCTGGCGGCTGTACCAGGAGCTCGTCGGCGGCATCCCCGCCGGCGTGGGCGTGAAGAAGCTCATGCTCGGCGAGCAGTGGGCCTACGTCGAAGCCGAGAGCGGAACGGGCGTGTCGATGATGGTGCGCGGAGGCGCGGGCGGCTCGCGGCTGATGGAGCCGGCGTCGAACCTGGAGTTGCGCGACCTGGCGGCGCTGTCGGCAAGCTGGAGCTTCGTCGAGGCGACCGCCGGCGTGGCAGCCCTCAACGCATGGTACGGCGGACCCGACCAGCTCGCCGGGCTCGACATGGCGATCGACGGCGGCACGACCGCTTTCCAGATGTATGGCGACCTCGTGGCCGGCAAGTGCGTCGCGGTAGTCGGGCACTTCCCGCTCATCGAGAAGATGGGCGACATCTGCGACCTCACGGTCCTCGAGCGCGCACCGCAGCCGGGCGACATCCCCGACCCCGCATGCGAGTACATCATCGGCGAGCAGGACTACCTGTTCACGAGCGGCATCACGCTCACGAACAAAACCCTTCCGCGCCTGCTCGAACTCGCGCGCGAAGGCGGCACCGAGGTGATCATGGTCGGCCCGAGCGTCGTGCCGGCACCCGTCATGTTCGACTACGGCGTGGTGTGCCTGGCCGGTTCGGTTGTCCTGCCAGAGCGAGCCGAGCAGATCAAATGCGCCATGGAGCAGGGGAGCCGCTCGAACATATTCGGCGCAGGTCTGTTGAAGATGCGCATCGAGAAGCCGGGCTGGCGCGCCGCCGCATGCTTGCAGAAACGGTGAGCCACAACAACATAGCACGCTATCTCATGGGCGTCTTCGCCGAGTAGCGGGGACGCCACCCGGCGAAGCTCCTACCCTCGCATTCGCGCGAAGCCGGGTTCCAGCAGCTTCGCGACGAGCTGGTGAAGCTGCTGCTCCTCCGCGTCGTCGAGCACCGACAAGAAGCGCGCCTGCGCGGCGCGGCGCTCTTCGAGCCACGCCTTCGCTTGCTCGATGCCGCTGTCGGTGAGCGCGTAGAACGTCGTGCCCGTTTTCGCCTGCTGGTATTCGGCCAAGTGATGCGATTTGACGTGCTCGAGCGCATCGCTCAGCTCGGCGCCCGACAGATGTGTCCTGCCCTCGATGACGAACGCGCTCGCCGCCCGGTTGTGGCGCATGAGGCAATCGACGACGCGACGCTCGGGCGCATCGCTTCCGCTCTCGCGCTCGAGGTCGGAAAGCGCGATTTCAAGGATATGGAGCAGGTGCATGGTCCGCTCGTCCGAAGTCGGTTTCATCGTCCCCTCCGGCATGCCGCCCGCCGGAGGACGGCCCGGTCCGCGCCGAACGGGCAGCTCTTCTCCCGCAGCCCATCGCTCGTGGAACGCCTCGCCGCGCGCGCACTCGTAGTCGTCGATAGCGCACGCGAAATGGCATCCGGGACAAACAGGTGCTTGGTCGTTCATCGTCATCTCCTTTTACGTTGGCGTGACACTTCACGTCAGACACGAAG
>JAFUBE010000402.1 GCA_017460365.1 Eggerthellaceae bacterium | reverse complement strand
TCTTGTAGGACGGCTTCCTGGTTTGGTGCTCGCTTGATTCGTTGGACAACGTCAACTGGGAGTTGACCTCTTGGGGTTTTGATTCTCGTATCGTTCTCATCGTCAGGAAAGAGCCGCAGGATGCGGCGAAGGATGAGAGGAGCGATTATGAAGAAGGGTTTGACCGAGCTTGTGTTTGTTATCGACCGGAGCGGATCGATGGGCGGGCTCGAGACGGATACGATCGGCGGATTCAACGCGACGCTGGCAAAGCATCGCAAGGCCGATGGCGAGGCCATCGTTTCGACGGTTCTCTTCGACAACGAGATGAAGGTGCTCTACGATCGGCTCCCCATCGCCGAAGTGACCGACATGACTGACCGCGATTACCAGGTGCGCGGCTGCACGGCTCTGCTCGATGCGGTGGGAGGCGCCGTTAGGCATATCGGGCGCGTCCATGGCTATCTGCCCGACGAGTACCGACCCGAGCATACGATCGTGGTCATCACGACCGATGGCATGGAGAACGCGAGTCGCGAGTATTCTTACGACCAGGTGAAGTCGTTGATCGCGCGGAAAGAAAGCGAGGGCTGGGATTTCCTGTTCTTGGGGGCGAACATCGACGCGGCCGCCGAAGCCGAACGCATCGGCATCGCGGCCGATAGGGCGGCGACCTACGTTGCCGACGAGTTGGGCACCCAGGTGATGCACGCCGCCCAATGCGCGGAGACCGTAGCGATGCGCCGCGGCACTTCCGAGCGCGGTGGAGCCTGGAAGCGCTCGATCGAGGCAGACACCAAAAGTCGTGCCAGCAAGCGCAAATGGTTCAAGTAACCCGCAAGCCAGGTTAGCGAACCGTGGCCTTGCCAGCTGCCCTGCCGGTGAGCACGCGCGGGCGGCCGGCGAGGTCGGAGATGGTGCGGATTTCGCAAAAGCCCGCGCGTCCGGCCTCGTCGGCCGCCGTATCGAGGCAGGTCTCATGCAGCTCGAAGGCGAACGCGCCGCCGGGTTTCAGGGCGAGCTCGCACCAGGCGAGCAGGCGGCGGAACACGTCGAGCCCGTCGGCGCCTCCGTCGAGCGCAAGGGCGGGCTCGTAGTCGCTCACCTCGGCCGAAAGCGTCGAAAGCTCATCGGTGGGTATGTAGGGCGGATTCGACACGACGAGGTCGAACGTGCCGAGCAGAGCGCGGTCGATGCCTTCGCCGAGGTCGCATTCGAACAGCTCGATGCGGTTGTCGAGGCCGAGGTCGCTTCTATTCTCGGCGGCGAGCGCGATGGCGTCGGGGGAGATGTCGGTCGCCAGAATGCGGGTGTGCGGGTGCTCGTAGGCAATCGAGCAGGCGACGCAGCCAGACCCCGTGCAGATATCGGCCACAAGCAGCGCTTCCTCGCTCGGCAAGTCGGGCAAGTCGCCCGCTTCGATCTCTCCGAGCTCGGCAAGCTGGGCGAGCACTTCCCGGTCGAGCGCACCCTGCGGCTTTTCCGCTGCCGGCAGCAATGCGAGCGCCTCGCTCACGAGCACCTCGGTTTCGGGGCGGGGGATGAGCACGCCTGGGCGCACTTTCACGGTGATGTGGCGGAAGTCGACCGTTCCGGTGATGTACTGGAGCGGTTCGCCCGCCGCGCGCCTGCGCGTGTAGTCGCGCAGCGTCGTGCGCTCTTCTGGGGTGAGCGGGCGCTCCAAGTCGATGAACAGCTGCATTTTCGACACGCCGAGCGCTTCGCTCACGAGCCACTGAGCGGAAGCGCGTGGCTTATCGTCGCCGTGTTGAGCCAGGTAGCCCTCGATCCACTCGAGGATTCGCCTGACTGTCCAGATGTCGTCGGCCATTAAACGGCTGCTTCGAGCTTGGCTGCGCGGTCAGCCGCCTGCAATGCGGTGATGAGCTCCGAGAGGCCTGCGCCACCCGAGCCGAGCAGCACGCCGTTGTACGTGCCGTTGTAGCCGATGCGGTGGTCGGTCACGCGGTCTTGCGGCCCGTTGTACGTGCGGATCTTCTCGGAGCGGTCGCCTGTGCCCACCTGGGCTCGGCGCTCGGCGCCCTCGGCCTCGCGCTGCTCGGCGAGCATCTTCTCGTACAGGCGGGCGCGCAAGACGGCCATGGCGGCTATCTTGTTCTGCAGTTGCGATTTCTGGTCCTGCGACTGCACGACGAGCCCGCTCGGGATGTGCGTGATGCGCACGGCCGAGTCGGTCGTGTTGACGCATTGGCCGCCGGGGCCGCCTGCGCGGTACACGTCGATGCGCAAGTCCTCGTTCTTGATCTCGACTTCCACTTCGTCGGCTTCGGGCAACACGGCTACGGTGGCCGTCGAGGTGTGGATGCGCCCCTGGCTTTCGGTCTTCGGCACGCGCTGCACGCGGTGCACGCCGGACTCGAACTTCATGAACGAGTACACTTTGTCGCCCTTCACCTTGAACGAGATCTCGCTGTAGCCGCCAGCTTCTGAGGGCATGACGTCTAGAAGCTCGATCTTCCATTTCTGTTCGCCGGCGAAACGCTCGTACATCTTGAACAGGTCTCCCGCGAAGATCTTTGCCTCGTCGCCGCCCGCGCCGCCGCGGATTTCCACGATGATGTCCTTCTCGTCAGCCGGGTCGACCGGGATGAGCATGAACTTGATATCTTCTTCGATGCTGGGAAGCTCTGCCTCGATGCGCGCGATCTCTTCTTGCGCGAACTCCTTCATGTCGGGATCCGACAGCATTTCCTTGGCTTCGGCTAAATCGTCTTCGGCTTGCACGTAGGCGCGCGCCTGTTTCACGAGCGGGCCCTGGTTGGCGTACTCCTTGGCGAGTCGGTTGTATTCTTTCTGGTCGGCGAGCACCTCAGGATCGCCCATTTTCTGCTGGAGTTCTTCGTACGCCTCGATTATCTTCACGAGTTTCTCGCGCATGTCTTGTTCTGCCATGATGGCTCCTTCTTCAATTGGAGTGAAAGTTTGCGGGAATGAGAACGAGGCCGCACGATGCGGCGCGGGCCAAGCTAGTATTTTCCCGGCTTCAGTTGCATGGTTTGGAAGTCTACCAGAGTCTACCGGCCAGCGCCAGCTATTTGCTTCCTTTCCGCGCCCTGGGCCCGCCCCGCCTCCCCGCCGGGCCCGAAGCGGGGCTTTTCCGCCGAGTGCCCCACTTACTGCCAGACCCAAAGTGGGGCAGTTTCGCGAATTTGTGCTTCTTTCGAAGCTTAAATTCTAGAAACTGCCCCACTTTGGGTCTGGCAGTAAGTGGGGCACTCGGCGGAAAAGCCCCGCTTCGGGCCCGGCGGG
>JAFUBE010000401.1 GCA_017460365.1 Eggerthellaceae bacterium | reverse complement strand
TCCACCGGGCGCCGTAGCAGCGTTTCCAGCGCACGTTCAAGTTCGCCCTGCACTGTAAGCTGGTCGGGCTGCCGGGCGAACCCCGAAAACACCGCGCCTCTATAGGCGACCTTCATGGCAAGCGTATGTGCCGAGTTTTCACACATGCTGAAATGATACCGCAGCCTTCCGCGAAGAACCGACGAACGCTCTTTTTGCTGCGAGCATACGCTCCGTACTCGGCGCTCAGTGCGCGACGCTCGGCGCGCGACGCTCGGCGCTCTACGTTCTGCGCTCGATGCCCCTGCTCCTTGCTCGGCGATCAGCGCTCCTTGCTTGATGCCCAACGCTCGGCATTTCGCGTTAGGCGCTTGGCATTTTCCGCTCTGCGGTCGGCGCCCGACACCCAACATCCGATGTCCGATCCCCGATGTCCGATTCCCGATGCCCGACTCCCGATGTCCGACGTCCGACTCCCGATGTCCGACGTCCGACTCCCGATGCCCGACGTCCGACTCCCGATGCCCGATGCCGGTTTTGCCGAAACCCCGATTTCGTTCCATTTCAGGGCAGCGGGTGGAAGAAAAACGAGGTTCCGCTAGAAAATCTTTCGCCTGGCAAAACGCGACCTGGGCAAACGCCGCTCGTATTACATGCAAGCCCGATTTATTATGCCGTGACCTCGATGTCGTTCCACACGATGCCTCAATATGGAACGAAATCGAGGTCACGGCAAAATCGGAAACCGAACCAGGCTAAAGCTTCACAGTTGCCTATATGCACTCTTTGCATAGGGGCGAACGCTTGAAAGCCCAGGTGGGCGCTGCGAGCCCATGCAGCATAAGCGATTCCGACCGCCGTAAGCAGGCGGAACCCCGTCACCATACGAGCGCACCGAACAGGTCTTGGATTTCCGAGCGCATGATGGGGTTGCGCGAGTCGACCGTTAGCGGCAATTCGGCGCGGAACTTGCGGCCATCGGCCTGCAACACGAACAGCACCACGTAATCGCGGCCCGGATACGAGCCCAGAATGCGGTTCAGACGTTGCACGCGCTCTTGCGAGAAGTCGCTCGATGGCACACGCAGTTCCAGCTGCGAGGGCCGCGCCGATTCCTCGTTCAATTCGATGGGCTTGACCTCGTACACGATAATCTGGTTGCCGCGGTCGCTGTGCTCGAACTTGCCCTTCACCTTCACGATGGCGTCCTCCACGATCGCCTCGCCGCAATCGTCGTACTTGAAGGTGATGCACTCAATCGAGCCAGTTGTGTCTTCCAAATTGAACGTGGCCATACGGGTGCCGCGCTTCGTCAGCTTCGTCACCACGCTCGAGATCATGCCCACGAACGGCGCCGACTTAATCTCTTGTGTGCGGTCGGCCAACGCGCCAATTTGGAACTTCGTCATCTTGGAAATCATGTCTTCGTACGGCTCGAGCGGATGCTCGGAAACGTAGATGCCCATGATGCCCTTTTCGAATGCCAGCTTCTCGCGCTTGGGCCACTCGACGCCATCGGGCGCGGGAACCTCATCCTCGAAGCCCGACCCCTCGTCGTCGCCGAACATGTCGAACATGCTGACCTGCC
>JAFUBE010000400.1 GCA_017460365.1 Eggerthellaceae bacterium | reverse complement strand
GCCGCTCTCGTAAGCGTCGAACGGCTCCTTGGGCAGGAACTCGCCGTCGCGTTCAGGCGTCGTCAGAGGCATCGCGGCCGCGGTCGACGCCACTGCCACAATCTTGTCAGCGTCGATCTTCATGAGGTCTGCCACGGTCGTGCAGCCGAGCCCTTCCATGATTTTGTCCGTGCACTCGATGGCCTGCTCCGTGGACCTGCAGAACGCGGGCGAGCCGCTCTGGGCGATGACCTTCTGGAAGTACGTGGGCGCGCCCTCCACCAGGGGCAGCAGGGACACCGAGCCGCCGCCGGCGGACTGGCCGAAGATCGTGACGTTCTCTGGGTCGCCGCCGACCGCCGCGATGTTCTCGTGGACCCACTTCAGCGCCGCCATCTGGTCCATGAGGCCGAGGTTCTGCGCGTCGGGGTAGTCCGCCCCGTCCGGCAGGTGCGACAAACGCAGGAAGCCGAGGGCGTTGAGCCGGTACTCGACGGAGACGAGGACGATGTCGGGGTTCTCGGCCACAAAGGCAGTGCCTTCCTCGCGCGGCTCAGCCGTGCTGCCAAGTTCATAGGCGCCGCCGTGGATCCACACCATGACCGGCCTGTTCCCGTCGCCCCCGTCAGCCTTCCACACGTTCAGGTGCAGGCAGTCCTCGCCCTGGGGGTAGAGGGAGCCCACCTGGCCGGCGCTGCCCACCTGGCAGGGGGCCTTCCCGAAGTAGTACGCTTCGTACACGCCGTCGTCGGGCGCGACGTCCACCGGCGCCTTCCAGCGCAGCTCGCCTGTAGGCTGTTTGCCCACGAAGGGGATTCCCTTGAAAGCGACGACGCCGTCTGCCCTCTTGCCCACGAAGGTGCCGTTCACGCACTTCACCGCGCACGACTCGTCGTAATCGCCATTCGTTATCTTGTGGTTCTCGCCGTACAGCGCCTCCATCCGCCTCTTCTCGACTTCAAGCTCGCTCATCTTGTATCCTCTCTATGGTCATAACTCATTTGCTTACAATTCCTCAGATTGTCCCGCATATCCGTCTGACAAACGGCTACGAACGCTTTGTCACGCTATCATTGGCTCGCTTTAACTCTACCCGGCTGCGATGATTTCCTCCATGGTCGGGCCGACCGGGCCGCCTTTGCCGATTTCGTAAACCTGCTCGCCGTCCACAATCGTGGCAAGGCAGCGCGCCCATGCGATGTCTTCGATGTCGTCGGCGAGGAAGTCCTTGTCGAACACGGCCATGTTGGCCAGCTTGCCGATGGAAAGCGAGCCCATGCGATCCTCCGCATGCCACATGTAGGCCACGTTGGTGGTCATGCCGCGCAGGGCGTCCATGCGCGACATGCCCTCGGCTTCGACGTTGCGGCGGGTGTCCTCGGGGAACGTGGGCGTGGCGCGCAGTACCGACATGTAGACGCCGAGCGGCACGCCGACCGCCGTCGCGACCGGGTAGTCGGAATGGTTCACCACCATGCCGCCGAGGTCGATGATCGACTGGCCCGGATAGGTGTTCTTCACCCGCTCGGAGCCCAGGTATTTGAGTTCCTGCTCGTAGGCGATGCCAGAGGCATTCGACCACATGAGACCCACGCACGCCACGATGTTGTTGTCGGCGATGCGCGCGCGGTCGGCCGGGTCGACGACGTGCAGATGCGCGAGCGCGTTGCGCATGTCGTAGTTGCCGGTGGCCGCCTGGGCCTCCTCGATCGCGTCTATCATGAACCCCGACGCGCCGTCGCCTATCGTGTGCACGTGGATGTTCAGGCCGTGCGCGTCGAGCGCCTTCAAGAGCCGCCCCATCTTTCCGGGGTCGGACCAGCGCTTGACGCCCGTGTAGCCGGCTTGGTCGGCGTACTCCTCTTTCACCCAGGCGGTGTGGGCCTCCACCACGCCGTCGCTGAACCCCTTGGCGCCG
>JAFUBE010000399.1 GCA_017460365.1 Eggerthellaceae bacterium | reverse complement strand
AAACTACCCCACTTTGGGTCTGGCAGTAAGTGGGGCAGGAGGGGCACCTCCGGGTCTGACGTGTAGTGGCACACATGGGAAGAGGGCGGCGACTTCGGGGTGGCTGGTGAAGAGGATGACCTGGCGGGTGCGGGCAAGTTCGAGCAGGGCGCGGGCGGCGCCGGCACGGCGGGCGGGGTCGAAGTTCACGAGGATGTCGTCGGCGAGCACGGGGATCGCGCGGCCGACGTCGCTGGCGGTTTCGAGCAGCGCGATGCGAAGCGCCAGGTAGAGCTGCTGGCACGTGCCGAGCGACAGGTGACGCGGGTCGCAAACGGTGCCATCGGCGGCGACCGCGACCAGGCTGCCGCTCGGCGAGGTGGCGACTTCCGCCCAACGCCCGTCGGTGATCGTGGCGAGCAGGCGCCCGGCGCGCGCGTACACCTCAGGCTGGCTCTGGCTTTCCCACGCGATGATGCTACGGTCGAGCATGCGTTTAGCGAGCAGCAGTTCCATGAGCTCGTGCTTGCGGTCGCGCAGGCGTGTTTTCAGCTGGCGCGCCTCGAGTTTCAGCAGGTCGAAGGTGCGGTCGTCGCGGGCAGTGGCGAGTTCGCCGCTGAGCTCGCCGAAACGCTGGCTCATGTCCTCGGCGGCTTCGAGCAGCGCGTCGCGGGCGGCGGCCCGGTTGCGGACGAGCGCCTCGAGGTCGCGGGCTGTTACGGCGGCGGGCGGCGCTGGCGACATCGGCGGCAACTCGACGGCTTCGGCGATGCGTGCTCGGGCGCCGGCGAGTTCGGCGAGCTCCTTCTCGGCGGCGCGGATGCGCAGCTCAAGCGATGAAGCGCGCTGCTCGTTGGCGGCAAGTTGCGCGCGGCAGGCGGCGGCTTCATCGAGCAGCGTACGCGCCTGGCGGACCGATCCGTTTGCGGCGGCGAGCCCGGCTTCGTCGAGGTAACGCGCAAGTTTCTCTTCGAATTCGGCGAGCTCGTGCTGGCAGGCATCGCGTTTCTTGCGGTCCTGCAGCATGACCCACTGCGCATCTTGGCGACGCTGTTCGAGCGCACCGGCTTCGCGCGGAGGGCGGAAGAGCACGTAGAACGCGGCGGCGGCGAGGAAGACCGCGATCACGACCAGGCCGATGCCGAGCGCGGAGATCGACAGGCTGGCGATGGCGCGGCCGTGCAAAAACAGCGGCAGGCCGGCTGCAATGAACGCGACCGGCAGCAGCACCGACACGACCGCCTGCGACGGGCGGTTGCGCAGGCTGCGGCTAGCGGCGACGTCCTCCTCGGAGAGCTCCATGAGCGCTTCGTAGGCGGCGGTCGAGGTCGCGGCGTTTTCCTTCGCGAGGTCGGCGACGCGTTCGAGCTTTTCGCGCTGCTCGGCGAACTCGTCGAGGCGGTCGCGCAGCACGCGGTCGTCGGCGGAGTCGAGCTGCAGCAGGCGCTGGTCGAGCTTGGCGGAGATGGGCCCGGTGGTGGAGGGGGCCGTAGCGGGGAGCGAGTTCGGCCAGTTCGGAGCGCAGTCCTTCGAGTTCGGCGGTGCGGCGGGCGGCACGCTCGTCGATCGTCTCCAGCTCGACACGGTGGGCGGCGAGGTCTTCCACCTCGGCGTTCACCGCTTCGATGCGCTCGGCGGTCGTCTCTCGGCTCGCGGCGAGCGCACGCAGCTCGCGGTCTCGCTGCAGCAGCAGTTCTGCCTGTTCGGAGGCTTGCTTCACCTGGACACGCTTGGCATCGAGCTCGCCTGCGAGGCTCAGCACATCGCTTGTCGCTTCGACCAGGCGCCGTTCCACCTCGACGAACGCCGACGACGGGCTCGCCGACGTTCCCGATCCGGCCGCGAGCAGGCGCGCCGTGACGTCGGACGACCCGTGCAGCGAACGCAGCTCGTCTGAGGTGAGCGCGAACAGCATGTCGAAAGTCGCGTGGTCGATATCAGCCGTGACCGCAGCGTCGCCGATCGCGCCGTCCTCGTCACGGCTCAGCTCGCCCGACGGCTCTTCCCATTGCAGGCGCCCTGCGCGATCGCCTTCGGGCGGACGATACGTATTGCGCACGCCGTGAGAATCTTCCCATCCGAATAGCACGCCTCCGACCAGGGAAGACACCGTCGACTTGCCCGCTTCGTTGGGACCGAGCACCACGTTCATACCCGGCTCGAGCGGCCCGACTTCGCAATCGGCCAGCGCGCCGTAACGCTGCACATATATATGTTGCAGGTAGCGGCGCGTCATTCGTCGTCGCTTTCGCGCAGCAGATCGAGCACAAGCGCCTCGGCGGTCGCGTTGAATTCGCCGACGCGATGCGACAGCGAAGACGGCACCGCGATACCGCGTTTCACGAGCTCGTTTTGCACGTAGTTGATGAGCACCGTTTCGCGCGCAGATTCTTCGGCGGCAATTTCACGAACGACCTGGGGAAACGGACTGGTTGTATCCTCGTCGGCCGGCGTGGTGCGCCTGACGAGCGCATCGCAGAAGAAGCCGGGATAGGCGTCGTTGATGCGGTTGCGCAGCTCGGACATGATGCCGGATTTCAGCAGGAAACCGTGCAGCGCGGTCGCGCCGGTCAGCGTGACGCGCACGATCATTTCGTCGCAGTGAACCTGGCCGTTTTCGCGGAAGAGGCGGGCTTGCACGAGATGCACGAGGTCGGCGAGCGTTTGGCAGGCGCCGACGTCGACTTCGAGCTGCTGGAAGACGACGCTCGACGTGGGGATGAATTCGAGGTGCGGCGGGGCGCCTTGCTCGAGTTCCACCAGGTAACAGCCGCGCTCCCCCGTCTCCTTGATGTCACGGGCTTGCAAGCAGCCGGGGAACACGACGCGCGGGTTGTCGGGCGTCGGGCGAACGAGGCGCTGGTGAAGGTGGCCGCACGCCCAGTAGTCGATGCCGGTATCCAAGAGTTTTGCCTGGTCGGCAGGGGCTTTCGCGGTGTCGATGTCGAGACCGGTGTGGATGACGCCGATAGCGAAGGGCGCGTCGGTGCCGAGCGCTTCGGCTGCGGCGGCGCGCGAGATGCCGCCCGCAATGGGCTGGTCGGCCGGCCAGGTTTGGTTGTGGTAGCTGCGGCCGGCGATGAGGCATTCAGGTACGGCGTTGCCATCCCCGGACTGGCGGCTGAACAGGGCGAATTCGGGACCGTCGACGCCGAGCAGGTGCGCCGATCCGGGCAGGCGTTCGACGTCGCGCGCCCAGGTGGTGTACGGGTCGTGGTTGCCTGCGACCAGGTACGACGGAATGCCCGCCGCGTCGAGTCGTTCAAGGCCCTCGAAAAACCGCAGGTAATCGCCGTATGACGGCTTCGACGTATCGAACGCGTCTCCCGCGATCACGACGAAATCGACCGCCCGCGCGATGGCCGCGTCGATTGCGCGGTCATACGCCTCGGGAATCGCGCGCTGCAACCGCGCCGCCCACTCGGGCGCGAGGTCGACGAACCCCCGGACGGGAGCCCCCAAATGCAGGTCTGACATGTGCAAGAACTTCATGAGCCTAGTCTATCAAACGCCCTGCGACACTTCCTGGCAGACACGATCTGTCATTTTCGCGAGGGGCTCGCGGAACAAGGGGTCTTCCCGCGAAAATGACAGAACGTGTCTGACGGGAAGTGTCACAGCCGGATCCGCCGCTTCGCGGCGGCGGCAAGCTCAAGAGCTTGCCCTACGGAGATTACCGGTTATGGAATCGCATTCCGATTGGGAGCTGTCAGGCGATGCTCCCGGTGGAATGAAATCACATTGCAGATAACCCCCGTAGGGCAAGCTCTTGAGCTTGCCGCCGCCGCGAAGCGGCGGATCCTTAGGCAGCGGCGAAGCCGCGTCGCTGTTTCCCGCCGAACCCGAGCTACCCCACTTTGGGCCTGGCAGTAAGTGGGGTAGTAAGCGAGGGGGCGCTCTCCGTTGCTGTTAGACGCGGGCGTCGTCGGCGAGGTCCATGAAGCGGGTGTACTCGCTTACGAAGGCGAGGGGGATTTCGCGGGTCGGGCCGTTGCGGTGCTTCTCGACGATCAGGTTGGCGGTGTTCAGCGGCGGACGGCCGTCCTCCTCGGCTTCGTCTTCGCTCATCGAGCGGTCGATGAACATGACGATGTCGGCGTCTTGCTCAATCGAGCCCGATTCGCGCAGATCGGACAGCTGCGGGCGCTTCTTGCCGCGCATCTCGACCGCGCGCGACAGCTGCGACAGCGCGATGACCGGCATGTCCATCTCCTTCGCGAGGATCTTCAGGCCGCGCGAGATCTCGCCGACCTCGGTGGTGCGATTGCTGTCGCGACGACTCGACTGCGGTTCCATCAGCTGCAGGTAATCGACTATGATCAGGCCTTTCCCCTTCTCGACCGAACGCAGTTCGCGCCGCGCCTTCGCACGCGCTTCCAGGATGGAGAGCCCCGGCGTGTCGTCGATGAACAGCTCGAGTTTCGACAGGCGATTGGCGGCGTCGGCGATTTGGCCCCAATCGCCATCGGATATGTAGCCGCTGCGGATGCGCGAAAGCGACACGCGCGCGTCGGCGCAGAGGATGCGCTGCACGAGCTGGCCCGCGCTCATTTCGAGCGAGAAGAACGTGACAGACGTGCCCAGTTTGGCGGCGTTCACGGCCAGGTTCAGCGCGAACGACGTCTTGCCCACGCCAGGTCGAGCGGCTAGGACGACCAGGTCGCCTCCGCGCAAGCCGTGGAACAGCTCGTCGACGTCTTTGAAGCCGGTCGGCACGCCGGCCATGTGATTGCCCTGTTCGGCCAACGCCGAGATCTCCTCGAACGCATCGCTGATGAGCTTGTCCATCTTCACGAAAGAGGATGACACGCGCTTTTCGGTAACGTCGAACAGCATCTTCTCGGCATCTTCGACCACTTCGTCGAGGTCGTCGGGCGCGTTGTACGCCAGAGCGCTGATCTGCGTCGATGCGTAGATGAGGTCGCGCAGGATGGAGGTGCGCTTCACTATGTCGGCGTGGTTCAGCCAGTTGGTCAGCGCGAACGTGTTGTCCGCAAGCTCGATGATGTAGCTTCGCCCGCCCACCGCGTCGAGCTGCCCCGATGCGTTCAGGTTGTCCGCCAGCGAGATCTGGTCGACCGGAACGCGCCGTGAATGCAGATCGCTCACAGCTGCGAAGATGATGCGATGCGCCGGACGGTAGAAGTTCTCCGGCTGCAGCTTCACCATGATTTCCTCGAGGATGTCCGCGTCGATCATGCATGCCGCGAGCACCGACTTCTCCGCCTCGATGTTGTTCGGAATCTGATTCTCGGCCACGTGCTCCCCTTTCGCGATAGTCCCTATCGTACCGCAAACAAAACCCCAGGTCAGCAATGATTTTTTGGGGATGGAAAGTGGAAAATAACGGCATTGCGAGCAGGGGTTTCCCCGCTTTCCACATGTCGGTGGAAAACCGCGTGACACTTCCCGTCACCCCCGTCTGGCGTGACACTTCCCGTCAGACACGATCTGTCATTTTT
>JAFUBE010000398.1 GCA_017460365.1 Eggerthellaceae bacterium | reverse complement strand
TGCATGCCACCGTTCAGGCGTACACGAACGCGAACCTGAGCTTGGGCGGGGCAGTCGGCGGCAACGCAGGCACCATCCGTAATTGCTCGGTCGACACTCCCGAGCTCAGCATGACCTCGCTCGATGCGTGGGTCTACGTCGGGGGCTTCGTCGGCATGAACGAGGGCACGGGTGTCATCTCGGATTGCTACGACCTCGGCCATGTTGTCATCAAGACGTCGCGCGGCGGCAGCGTGAGCATCGCGGGGTTCGCGGGCGGCAACAGCGGCACCGTGCGGTCGAGCTACTGCGCCACGTCGATGAGCGTGAGCGGCGACGCGGGCGTTCCGTACTCGTTCAGCCCTGCTGGCGGGACCACGCTGTCGTGCAACTTCCTGACCAACGGCACGTATTCGTACGCGAACCACCTGCGTTCGTACAGCACTAGCGTGAACAGCTCCGGTGGCGCTGCCACCACGCGGACGAAGCTGCAGGCCATGCAGGGCAAGAGCAAGCCCAGCGTGAGCCGATCGTATAACTACACGGCTTCCGAGGAATCGCTTTCCGGCGGCTACCCGTACCGCGCGGTCGTGAAGGGCCGCGGCGGTGCCTGGGTGCACTACGGCGACTGGCAAGGCGAGGCCGACCTCGGAACGCTTGGCGTGTTCTACTGGGAGCACGAGGAGGGCGGCTCGAACAGCGGCTACCACCTCACGTTCATGAGCGCGAAGATAACCGGGAAGGAGCCGATAGAGGGCACCACGCTGTGCAATGCGCACGATGACGGCGGCATCGTCACCGATTACGGGTACGGGTATTTCACCAAGAGCGGCCTCGACGTGGAGTCGACCACCGTGAACCTGGGCATTGACGGGGCCGATCCCGATGGCACGGTCCAGCAGAGATTGCAAGACCAGATGGACGGGTACGCCTTCTATCCCTACAAGACTGGCAGCGATGGCTTGCATCTCTCGACGGATAACGCATCGGTCCGCGAGGGAACGTGGACGATTACCTACAGCGGCAAAAGCCACGTGTTCAAGGTGGCGCCGTTCTTCGCGAACGCGATGAGTTCAGAAGAGGGTCGCGTGATGGTCGGCGAAGACGGCGTGAGCACCGATTACACCATCGAGGCCGGCACCGAGAAGAACAAGTACGAGATACGCTCGATTCAGCAGTTGCAGTACCTGAACTGGAACAGCGTGACGCAGAGCACGGACAAGCTCGTAACGACGGGCAACTACCAGCAGTTCCCGTACCTGCAGTACGCGACGAACCTCGAAAAGGGCACACAGGACAGCAAGGCTGTAGCTGCAAACCGGCCCGTGCAGCACTACCGGCAATCACACGATTTGGGCGTGCTCGAGGACGAGGAATTTCCGTTTACGCCCATTGCCGGTTCGGCGACGAGCACGACGGGGACATCATATGAAGGTAAGCTGTACGCATGGTTCGGCGGCGTATTCGAGGGTGAAAGCTACAAGATCCAGAACTTCGACATCACTTCTGATAGCTACACCGTGGGTCTTTTTGGCGTCACGGTGGGCGCGAACATCCGCGACATCATCTTGTACAGCGACAAGGGCAGCACCATCCAGCGCGTCACGCCTTCCTCGGGCGGGCAGGTGAACGAGAGCGCGGGCGCATATTCGCTCGGTGGCCTGATCGGCGTGGCGTATGATTACATCACGATTGTCAATAATGAAATTGTCACATCGGGCAACACGATCTCGAACTGCGCGATCGCCGGGTACAACATAGTCGACAAGAGCGAGAACAAGTCTACCGCCGGCGGCACCAACATCGGCGGGCTCATCGGCGTGGCCAACGTGCAGCTCGAGAAGTGCTCAGCAGTGGTCGACATCCTTGTCGATTGCCTCCATAGCAAAGGCACGGATGGCAACGGTACCTCGGTGCGCGTGGGAGGCCTTACCGGGGCTGCGCAGTATTCGGTGACTGACTGCTATACCGGCGGGAAGATAGAGGTTTCACAGAATACGCTAGACGAGAAGTACCTAGAGGGTGGTAGCAAGACGATACAGTTCGCCAACAAGACGCTTGTCGCGCTGAACCGCAACAAGAACGTGCACGTGTACGTCGCGGGAATCGCAGGCAGCTCGTTTACCATGAACTACGTGAACTTCACTAATAGAAACAATACGTTCTCGGGAAGCCCAACGTTCAAGAACTGCTATACACACATGAACCTGCCCTCTAAGGTTACGGGCACGCTGAAAGGCGTCAGCATCATCGGCGGGCCGGCCGATCGTTACAGCTCGAACACCGCGAGGTTCACGGTAAGGAACTGCTATTACCTCGACTCCATCATCAAGAACATTACGTGCGAGGCGCCCGAAGACTATGTCTTCACGGCCAGCACGGTGAAGGTGACGGACGCCGAGGGCAACGTGAGCGAAAAGAAAGCGAATGACCTTCCCGCGAATGCGTCCGAGTATTTTCTGTGCACCGAACCTTATGAAGATGTGCCCGCGGGTTTGTCGAAAGTCGAGCTTTATACGGTGGAAGACGAAGGTGTCCTCAGCCGTATGCTCGCAGGCAATTTGAACGATAACAAGAAAATCATCAACAGCGACGGTCAAAGCTACACGCTCGATTCGGATGATAGTCCGATCAGCACGACGTACGCCGAGTTGAGCGAAGACCCCAATACCGGAACCGTGAAGCTCGGTTCCACGTGGGGGAAGGTTACTACCGAAGAAGGCGATCACGTCGCGATTCCGGGCAAGTACAGCTTCCCGGCGGGCGACGAGCGTCTCGCGGGGGCGGATTACCCGTTCCCGACAATCGTGACGCAACCCGATCTCGTGTACGGTGGGAACGTGAACGTGCACTATGGCACCTGGCCGCCCGAAAGCCTCGTATGGGAGCAGGGGCAGGCCAACATCGACATCTTCAGGGACATGGACTCAGGGGTCGCCAAGAAGACGTTCTACCTCGACGACCCCAACGGCGTTATAGCCGACAAAATTGCCGAAAGTGGTCGTGAACTGGCTGGCTATTTCTCGTGCAGCGATCCTGACGTCGCCGAGATTCACGAAGTAGTTGTAGATTCCGAATACCAGGGATCGGGCGCGCGTTACAAGGTGACGGTTTGGGCGATCGGGGACGGCTTCTCGGAAGTCTACGAGACGGCGAGCGGCAAGAATATGAAGTTCGAGCTGCGCGTAACGCACGACCTCGTGGCAGAAGCCGTACCTGCGGACACGTCTCTCGTCGGCTACCTGAACGATACCTCGTCGCTCAAGCTGTCCGCGCACTCTAAGCCGAATGAGAACGGCGGGTCGACCTCGAGCGATATCAAGGATTATTCAACCAGCGGAAACTGGGGCTATGATACGAGCGATTTGGTCGTAGTTACGCGTGGGGAAGATGGGCAGAACTACGTCTCGTACTCGGTTGAGCACAAAGGCGCGGGTTCTTTCGTCCTGGGCTTCACGTTCACGTACACATACCAGGTACCCGGACATGCCGAGCATACGTATTCCGAGCGTGTGAACGTGCCGGTGAAGACCTATGGCTACATCGGGCTGTCTGGCGATTCTGAGCTCTTGAAGAACACCACGTACAAGTACGATGAAGTGCTGCGCACGAAATCGGGCACCACACCGG
>JAFUBE010000397.1 GCA_017460365.1 Eggerthellaceae bacterium | reverse complement strand
CCGCCACCGTCCCGGTTCGGAAAACTACGGCGAGTACAAGTACCTGCACGACTATGCCGCCGGCTGGGTCGAGCAACGCTACCTTCCCGAAGGTCTCGAGCGCGGTTGCTTCTACCACCCGACCGACCGCGGCTGGGAAGCCTACCGCATCGAATCCACTTCCCGTGACCGCTGAGTCCCCCACTTACGCTCGGAGCATAAGTGGGGTAAATTCCCCCGGATATGCTCAGGGCAGAAGTGGGGGAGTTCGGGCCGTAACGCAACGGCGTGGCGCACTCTCCCGGGCATAAGTGGTCCCGTCGTGTTCTACTGTACAACGGCCAACCGGATGCGGTTCTCGCGGTTGAGGGCGCTCGATTCGGGGTCGTAGTCGATGATGGTGATCGGAAGGTCGGGGAAGCGCCTGGCCAGGTCGCGGGCGGCGCCGCGGGATTGCACGTGGCCTTTCAGGCAACCGAAGCTCTGCAGGTAGATGATGCGCTCGACGCCTTGAGCGCGGAACCTCTCGAGCTGCTCGGGGTAGCGCACGTCCTCGACGGCGATGAGTTCCGGTTGCGGGTACACGACCTGGCATCCGAGGTCGGCCAGCAACTCGTCGACGTGTTCGTTCAAATCGGGGTTGAACACGATCAGCGGGTTTCCCAGAAGGCCGACTTTCATGCCGCGACCCGGGAGCTGCGAAGGGCGCTGCAGGTCGTACTCATCGATTGGGAGCGGGTCGTACCCCAGGTGCTGAAGCTCGAAGGGCACGGCCTCGTTCAGGCACTTGAGGCAGGCGCGTGGCAAGCGCACGCGCTCGGCCTGCCCGTCACCGTCGACCTGCGTCCGTGCGATGTCGACAAGCGCTTTCGCGGTCGAACAGAGGTCGGGGGTTGCGCATGTCGCGCATGTCGCTTCGCCCGAAGACGGCCTCGCCCCGTGCGTCGTGTACGCGAGCGTGCGAAGCCGGATGCGCACGTGCGCAGTGTCGATGATCTCGTCGACCTTGAGGTCGGTGAGCGGGCGGTGCAACCGTGCCGCAAGGTCGCGCGCCTCGTCGAACGAGACGGCGTCGTACATGCAACCGAAGGCGCGAAGCGCCACGACCTCGACCTGCTCGTCGTCGGCGAGGCTGCTCACGAGACGCGTCAGCCTAGTCGCTGGCTTCCAGAGGGGCTTATCCGAAGATGACGGCTCGATGCAGAGTTGGGGAACGACCGCGAACCCGAGACGCGCGAGTTCGCGGTCGATGTCGTGAAGCAGGGCGGGGTCGACCAGGTACGGCCGCGTGGCGAGCACCGCCGCGCGACGACTCGCATCGGCCCTCACCCAGGCGAACGCGCTCTCGGACGCCCGGCAAAGGTCTTGCTCGAACGAGTCTTGCGCCCCGAGGGCAGCTTCGATAGCCTCATCGAATGTCGCACGGTCGATTGAGGCGTCCCAGCTAGAAACCAAATCGAACAACGTGTCGAGGTCGTCCCGATTGGCGGCGAGGGCGCCTGGCTCAATCGAAGCGAGCGTCGGCGAAGCGATTACCGGCCCTCCCACGTTTCCTGAAAGCGCGTCGGCATACTGTGCCACGACCGGGCAGCGGGTCCCGCGTGCATAGCGCGGTACGAACACGGCCGACGCGCCGGCTGAAGCGAGGTCGGCGAAGCGCATATGCGAAAGCTTCGCCGGGAAGCAGACGCTCTCGGAGGGGATGGTCTCGCGGGCACGATCGGCGAACGGCGCGCCTCGCCGATCGTCGGGCACGATGACGGAGAACCCGAGGCGCGAGAACAGCGTGTGCCAGAACGGCATGTTCTCGTAGGAGTTCAACGTGTTCATGATGCCGACGGTGAACGGCCCTGCTTCAACGTCCTTGTACCGTGCGAGGAGCCTCTGCTCGAGCTCGACGACGTTGGGGCCTGTGCCCTGGGCCGGCGCAAATTCGCCGAGCATGGCCGCATACGCCCTCTCGCACCTGTTTCCGTTGATGAAACGGTTGCCGTTACCGAAATCCACGATCGAGAGCAGGCACGCGTTGCCACAGCCGGTGCAACGCGCCGACGAGCGCTCGAGCTTGAGCGCCTTGACCTCATCCGAACCTAGCAACCGCGAACGCGACGCGCCGTCGAAGTGCTCGCGCGCCGCGAGGGCTGCGCCGAACGCGCCCATCAGGTGCGCGATGTTGGGCCTTACGGCCTTCACTCCCGCTACCTTCTCGAACGCGCGCAGCACGGCGTCCGACTTGAAGGCCCCGCCTTGCACCACGACGGTGTCGCCGAGCTCGCCTGCGCGCCCGGTCCCGATGAGGCGGCTCATCACGTTGTTTGCGATCGAGTACACCACGCCCGCAGCGATGTCGCCGGTCGGCGTGCCTGTCTTCTGCGCGTGGCGCACGCGGGAGGTCATGAACACCGTGCATTTCGCGCCGAGGTCGACGGGGCTTGACGCCTCGAGCGCCTGCCTCGAGAACTCCTCTTGGGTGAGTCCGAGCGATTTCGCGCAGCTTGCGACGAACGCCCCGCACCCGCTCGAACACGCCTCGTTGAGCACAGCATCGACCAGCATGCCGTCGCGCATCCAGAGCGCCTTCATGTCCTGGCCGCCGATGTCGAGCATGAAGCTGACATCTGGGTATACGTGCTGCGCCGCCTTCATGTGGGCGATCGTCTCGACGATCCCCTCGTCGAAGCGGAAGCCCTCGCGCAGCAGGTCCTCGCCGTAGCCGGTCACGGCGGCGTGCGCGATGAAGCGTTTCGTCCCGTACCGGTTTCCCGCCTCGATGGCGGACGTGAGCTCCTCGATCATGGCTCTCGCCATGTTGAAGGTGTCGCCCTCGGCCGTGCGGTAATCAGACGTTACGAGCGCGCCGTCACGGTCGACGAGCACGTACTTCATCGTCGTCGACCCCGCATCGAAGCCGAGGAAAAGGGGCCCTTCCACGTTCTCGAGCCGCTTGTCAACGATGCGCTCGCCTGCATGGCGCGCCGAAAACTCGGCCATTTGCGACCGGCTTTCGAAAAGCGGCGGGAAGATGCCTGTCTCCTCCGAATCGGCAGGTAGCGAGTTCAGGCGACGTTCGAGTTCGGATAGCGCCACCGAGGGCGGGTCGTCGGCGGCCAGCACCGCGCCCATCGCGGTGAACAGATGAGCATCGGGCGGTTTGATGCACTGGTCGTGCGTGAGCGCGAGCTTGCGTTTGAACGTCATGAGCAGGGCGGGGATGTGCTCGAGCGGGCCCCCGAGAAAGACGACGTTTCCGCTGATCGGGCGCCCGCAGGCGAGTCCGCCGAGCGTCTGGTTCACAACCGCCTCGAGCGCGCTTTGGGCGATGTCGGCCTTCGGCACGCCGGCGTTTATGAGCGGCCGCACGTCGGTCTGTGCGAACACGGCGCAGCGCGAAGCGATGGGGTAGGTGCGCTGCGACCCGAACGCGAGCTTGCTGATCTCGCGGGTCTTGCAGCCGAGCATGCTCGCGATGCCGTCGATGAAGTCGCCGGTACCGCCTGCGCACGTCGCGTTCATGCGCTGCTCGGGCGCGCCGGTCAGGTACGTTATCTTGGCGTCCTCGCCGCCGAGCTCGACGATGCAGTCGGCCTGCGGATAGCGCGCCTTGACCGCTCGCGAGGTCGCGATCACTTCCTGCACGAACGGCAACCCGAGGGCTTCTGCAAGCGCGATGCCGGCCGAGCCCGTAATGGCGACGGGCAGCTCCATGTCCCCGTATCGCCAGATGACGTCGTGGATCAGCTCCGCGAGCGAGGTGCGCACGTCGCTGCGGTGCCGGTGGTACAGGCCATGTACGATCTCGCCCTCGGCATCCAACGTGACGAGCTTCAGCGTCTTCGAACCCGCGTCGATGCCGATGCGCACAGGCGGCCGGTCGTTCGTCTCGATGTTGGGCGACCGCCGCGACCACCACGAGTTCCACTTGCGCGCCCCGCGCTCAGACGCGGCAGACACATCGACGCCATCGCCACGGTGTGGCGGTGTCTCGCGTCTATTGTATGGAGTCTCGAAACGAACCATGTGCCACCTAATCGTAGATGGGGCGAGGATAACCTCGCCCCGGCCAGACGCTTTGAATGAGTGCTACTACTTCTCGTTCTCGAACAGCTTCACGAGGATGGCGAAGACGATGCCGATGACGAGGATCGGAACCTGCACCGCGCACGACGCCATGAACCAGTCGCCGTGCATGGAGCCGAGGACCGCGCCGAACAGCGGTGAGCCCACCGCCTGGCCGAGGTTCTGGCAGAACTGCAGCACGGCCATGCCCATGGTGGCGCCCATCGCCGAGCCGCCCATGATCATCGGCGCCATCGGGCGGCAGCCGCCTGCGACCGCCGCGCCCGCGATGCCCTGCAGGATGATGAACACGACCATGCACGGGACCGCCGCGTCTCCGCCCACGAACCCGAACGCCACCGCGATCAGCAGCGCAACGCCCGCGCCCACGGCGATCCAGCGCTTCGAGTTCGGCTTCAAGCGGTCCGACAGCGCACCTGAGAGCGGCGCGAAGATGAGCGACGAGCCCATCATGAGCGATGTGATCGTGCCGGCCAGATGGTCGTCGAAGCCCATGCCGCCCGCTTCAACCGGCACGGTGAGCCAGTTCTGGTAGAACGTGTTCACGACTGCGAGCGTGGACAGGCAGAGCGCGAAGAACACGATGCCGAGGAACCAGATGTACTTGTTCTTCAGGTACGGCAGGCTGTCCTTGAACGTGCCCTCGACGCCCATGTCGCCGCGCTCGCCACGCGGCATGCGGAACACGAGCGCGAAGATGACGAACATGATGGCGCTGAAGATGGCGCAGAACCAGAACACCGTGAGGTAGCCCTGCGGGTTCACGCCGGGGTTGCCGCCGGCGATCGGCGCTGCGATGTTGAACATGAGCACGCAACCGAGCGGCACCCAGGTCGCCCACAGGCCGAGCGCCAGGCCGCGCTGCTTGGGCGGGAACCAGACCGACACGCACGTCGGTGCCGCCACGCCGATGAGCCCGATGCCGATGCCCTCGATCATGCGGGCGACCATGAGCATCGGGATGCTGCCGGCGAGCGCGGAGACGGCCGAGCCGACCGCCAGGCACGCGAGCGAGAACAGCACCGTGTTCTTCAGCCCCATGCGGCGGCAGATGAACGCCGCGGGGAACGCCAGGATGACGCCGATGATGGCCATCGCGCTCATGAGCAGGCCGAACGTCGCCTCGTCGAGGCCGACGGGCGCGAAGTTCGCGAACAGCCAGTTCGCAAGCGGCGGAATCTTGAACTGCGTGAGCGGCGCGCAGATGCTCGCCAGGTAGGTGACGAGCAACATCACCCACGAGAGCCCTGGAGCCTTTTCTCCCATACGTTTCTCGTCGACGCTCATCGCGTCCCTGGCTTCATCCATGATCTCCTCCTTGATCTTGGAAGTGCGTGCGCGAAACGCCTGTCTTCGCCGTTCCGGTCAGCCGCCCACTCGGCTGCGCGCCCTTGGCGGAGGAGATTATTGGCCGCGGAATAAGACTGAGCGTAGTCCCGCATTGTCGATTTTCACCGACACGCGCGACTCATACTTCCAGCATGAGGTCCTGACCAGGGCAAACTCCCCCTAATCGGTGCCTGGCACCGATTAGGGATGTGGGTGGTTAGGCGAGCATGCCTTTGGCATCGAGGACGTAGTAGTGGCCGGAGTCTTTGCGGACGAAGCCCTTGTCGTACAGGTTTTGCAGGGCGGTGTTCACGGTGACGCGGTTCACGCCGAGCATTGCCGACATCTGCTGCTGGGTCACCTTGAACGTGATCTTGTGCCAGCCGTCGCCCATGCGCTCCCCACAGGTTGCGGCGATGCCGATCAACATGAAGTAGATGCGCGCCCTGATGTCGAGCTTCATGGTCTCGCGCAGCCGCTCGTGCGCGGAATTGAGCTTCGCGGTCATCGACGTGGTGACCGCGTCGAAGATCTCCTTGCGCTCGGCCATGGCCTGCTTTAGCACGCCGCTCTCGATTCGCATGAGCTTGGTCGCCGCGTTGGCCTTGAACGCCACGTTCGCCGGCATCCCGGAGAGCGCGCTCGGCTCGAGCAGCAGCGAGCCTTCGAGGAAATATGCCGATTGGCACGCGAAATCGTCGGCCCCGTGCAAGGTACCCGACATCATGCCGCTCATGACCAGATAGCAGTGGTGCGTGACGCCCTTCGCACGCAGAACATGACCCCTCGACAGGGCGAGCACTGGCCCGAGACCGTTGAAATGCCTGATCACTTCGGGACGTCGGTAAGCGTAAAAGGGGAAATAGCCAGGGACTTCCAGCTTGTCGATATCGAATTCGTCTTGGCTAATCGTCGGCATAAATGGTTCTCGTTTACTCTGAATCGCGAACCATTCTAGTACAGGTATTGAAACCTTAGCCTGAACAGGCCAAACAGATGTAGCATAGGTTACATGATTGGGTGTGACACTTAACGGCAGGCGTTATCTGTCACACCGGAACCAGTCGATTTATTGCGACAGAAGTCGGTGTTCGGGGGTACAATCGCAATCTATGACTGAAGATTCCCAATCGACAACGCGCGGGAAGCGCGGCTTTCTCACCCCGACGTTCGTGCTGCTGTTCGTGGCGCATTTCATCGT
>JAFUBE010000396.1 GCA_017460365.1 Eggerthellaceae bacterium | reverse complement strand
CTCATAGACGAAGCACAGCCCGGCTACGCCACGGTGTCCATGCGCAACCGCGCGCTGGTGCAAAATGCCAAAGGCGGCGTTATGGGAGGGGCCTTGTACACCTTGGCCGACTTCGCCGCCTCCATTGCCGACTACGAGGCTGGCTACATGAACATGAGCATCGACAGCCATATGCAGTTCGTCCACGTGGCCAAGGGCAAGCGCCTTGTTGCCACCGCCATTGCCGAGTACCGCGGACGCACGATGGGATACATCCGCATCCGCGTGGAGGACGACCTGGGCACCCTGGTTGCCACCAGCAGCTTCACCAGCATGCACGTGCCCCTGCACGACGCCTAGACGCCAGACAACCCGCGCCTTAAATCGGCAATGGCAGCAATCTGGGTGCGGGCATAGGCTACAGCTCGACCCGATCCCAGATCTCAAGCTGCAGGTACCTGTCTTCCAATACACGTATACTTGTAAGTATATTGTATCTAGATTGAGTCCGCATTTTAAACGGCGTGCTCCAATATGCGAAGGCCCTTCCCTGTTTGGTTTGGGAAGGGCCTTCTTGTGCTCGATGTGACACGGACCAGACTTTAGCTTATAAATCCCTCCTTGCAGTGGGGAGGTCCGCGCTTAACGCCCCGTTGAATCAACAAGCTATATAATTCCTTTTGACGCTCATCCATCCACAAAGAAGGTTCGGATGGGCGGCGGGGTTCTTGTGGATGTGGTAGTCCTGGCCCCCGCCGTCCTTGCGAGCCGTCGGGAGACTACCACCATGGGCAAGAACGAGAGGCGGCGGCTCGCCGCTTCGGCGACGCCATGGGGCGGAATCGGCGATGACAAGCTCGAGCCCGCCCAGAGAATGGTCGCCGAGAGCCACAGGAGCATCTACGCGTTCAGGCACGAGAAGTTCGAGGGTGACGCCGACTTCTTCAACGGCTACGCCAGGGATGCCTGCCCCCGATGCGGAAGCCAGGACATCGCGAAGCGCGGGTTCGACTCGCGCGGGGTCCAGCGGTACTTCAGCTCCGGCTGCAGGCACGGCTTCACGCCGCAGACCGGCACCATCTTCGAGGACAGGAAGCTACCGCTCCCAGCTTGGACGGACTACCTGCTCCAGGTGTTCTCCTACGACAGCTTCGCGTCGATGGCCAGGGAGGCCAGGAGGTCCGACACCACGCGTCCCTACTGGAACGCGAAGCTGTTCTCGGTCCTGGAGGGCATACAGGACGACGCGGTTTTGTCCGGGCGCGTGTGGGTGGACGAGACATACTGGCCGGTCTCGGCGAAGGAGGCCGTGAGGAGGCCCGACGGCAAGCTCCCTCGGGGCCTCTCGGTCAACCAGATGTGCATCGGGGTCGGCGTCGACGGCGACGGCCGCTCGATCTACATCCACGAGGGGTTCGGCAAGACCAGCAAGGCGAAGACCAGGCTCGCGTTCGGCGGCCGCATCGAGAGGGGCTCGGAGCTCGTCCACGACATGGAGGGAGCGCACGACGCCATAGTATCCGACCTCGGCCTGAAGAGAGAGAGGCACAACTCGAAACTTCTCAAGGGGATGCCCGACGACCAGAACCCCCTGGCGCCAGTTAACAGGATGTGCTTCCTGCTGAAGCGTTTCCTCGGCTCGCACTCGGGGTTCAAGAGGAGCAACATCCAAGGCTATCTCGACGTTTTCTACGTGATCGCGAACCCTCCGGGAAACGAGATGGAAAAGGCGGCTTTAGTGCTCGACAGGGCAATGCGTTGCCCGAAAACCTTACGGTTCAGGGAGTTCTATAACGTGAAGCCGCATGTCAGCAGGTAATCTCAACCGATAAAGTCCTCCCCACTGCAAGGAGGGATTTTTTACTTTTTTGGACGGGAAGTACAAAGAATACGAAAAGATACCGAATGCAGAGAAAGCAGAGGAGCATCTAAAGAATGGCTACAACCGCAACAACCCTACTGCCGCTTACTATCT
>JAFUBE010000395.1 GCA_017460365.1 Eggerthellaceae bacterium | reverse complement strand
TGTCACACCGGTGCGCTTCACGGGGAGTCCATATTCACAACTCACGAGGGCGTACGTGATAGAATCGACGGCGAGCCTAAGCAACGCAATGCAATCGCAAGAAGGTTGGTTCCTTATGAAATCCCAGGTCGGAAGTTTAAGTCGTACCGTATTCGCGCTCGTCTTGGCGGCGGTGATCGCAATTGCGCTCGTGCCGGTGCCGCAAGGCCAGGCATATGCGGAAAGCGGTTTGCTCACGGCGGGCAGCAGCGCCACGACCATCGCCGAAGAGCCCGCGGAAGAGGCCGACGAAGAACCCGTCGTGCAGTATTCCGGCGTCAGCGTGGCCGTGCGCGGCAAAGTGAGCGGTGTGGGCTGGGGCGACTGGCAAAGCGCTGGCGATGTGATTGGCGACACGACGGGTGCAGGCCTCACTGCCTTCGAAGCCAAACTGACCGGTGTGCAGGGGCTCACCGGTTCGATCTACTACCGCACGTACAAGCGGGGCGTCGGCTGGAGCAGCGCGGCTCGCAACGGCGATCCCACGATCACGACGCGCAACGTGGAAGCGGTGAGAATCCGCCTGTCTGGCGAAATCGCGGAACAGTACGACGTGCTGTACCGCAGCTACGTGAGCGGCGTCGGCTGGAAATCATGGGCGAGAAACTACACGCCCTCGGGGTCGATCGGCAAGAAGGCCCGTGTGCTCGCGATTCAGGTGAAGCTGTCGCCGAAAACCGAAGAAGCTATCGGAAGGTCGCTTTCGAGAGTCGGCATCCGATACAATGCGCGCGTAAAGGCGACGGGGTGGCAGACCTGGAAGGGCGACGGCACGGTTGTCGGCAAGACGAGCGGCTCCAAAGCGCTCACCGGGTTTGCGGTGAACGCCGATGCGGGCTCGCTTACCGGAGGCGTGAAGTATCGTGCGTACAACAAGGACGTGAAATGGTCCGACTGGGTCACCGATGGCGCTTTTGCCGGCGTGTCGTCGAAGCGCCTCGAGGCGATCAGGATCAAGCTGACGGGCAAGCTCGCGAAGGCGTACGACGTGTATTACCGCGCCTACACGCAGGAGGCTGGTTGGCTCGATTGGGCCATGAACGGCGCTGTGGCGGGCAGTACCGGTTTCAACTTGCGCCTTCAGGCATTCCAGGTGAAGCTCGTGAAGAAGGGCGCCGCCGCGCCAGGCGACACGCGGTATCCAACCGTGAACCTCATGGAAAAGAGCAAAACCCTAAACGGCATCGACATTTCAAGCTGGCAGGCTGGAATCAACATTTACGCGGTCGACGCCGACTTTGTCATCGTAAAAGCCACCGAGGGCACCAGCTACATCAACCCCTATTTCCGCGAGTGGGCTGACCAAGTGCTCGCCAGCGGCAAGCAACTCGGGTTGTATCATTTCGCGACCGACGCAGCGTCGGCGAAGGCGCAAGCCGACTTTTTCTATCGCACGGTGAAGCCCTATGTCGGCAAGGCCGCATTGTTCCTCGATTGGGAAAATACCAGCTACAGCGATGTCATGAGCAAGGGCCCCTCCTTCGCGAAGGCGTGGATGGATCGCGTGCGCAACCGCACGGGCGTGAAGCCGCTCATCTACATCAATCAGAGCACGACCTGGAACTACGATTGGACCTCGGTCGCGAGCAAATACAAGCTGTGGCTCGCCCAATACATGTATGCGTACGAGAACGGCTACGGCTATCGTGACAATCTGTCGCATTGGGCGATCGGCTACTGGGGCGCCGAGACCATCTACCAGTATTCGAGCACAACCACCATCAGTGGCTACGACGGCCATCTCGACGTGAACAAGTTCTACGGCAGCGTGCTTTCCTGGAAGAAACTCGCCCACGCCAGCTAGGCAGCTCTCGCCCCGCCGCCCCGCTTCCCGCCA
>JAFUBE010000394.1 GCA_017460365.1 Eggerthellaceae bacterium | reverse complement strand
GCGCCCTCGACGAGGCGCACCTGATACCGCTGAAGATGCGCGCCCACGTCGACTTGAACGACAAGCACGATGCGGGAGGGCGCGTGAACGGCGCCGATTTGAGGAAGCGCAGGAAGGACGTCCTGCGCCTGCTCGAGTTCGTCCCGGATGACGCGGCGCTAGATCTGCCGGATAGGGTCAAGGCCGACGCGGAGCGGTTCGTGGCGGCGGTGGAGGACCCGGCCTTCAGGATCGACCAGCTGCGCCTGTCCTTCGACAAGGAGACGGCGATCGCCAGGCTCAGGGCCTTGTGCGGAATCTAGCGAAGGCCGGTTCCGGCCATCTGGCATGCGGTTTCGCAGCCGGGCGGCAGGCGCCGTAGGCTTGAGCGATTGACTACCGCGTTGCATGTGGGGAGACGGGCTGGAATCAACAGGCCGGCTTGCGGGGTCGTGCGGATCTCGGCTCCCCTCGGTTGCATCGTTAGCGCCGCATCGGCTCTTCGTATTGCAGATGGCGCGTAGCCGGCCGACCCTACCGAAGGGAGGACATCCGGACGTAGAAGTCCTCGGGCGTGTCGCGGTGGCCGAAGCCCCTGACGGCGACCTTCTCGCCTTCCATGCGGTACAGGATACGCATGTCGGCATTCACCCCCTGGGCGACCGCGTGCTGGTAATGGTAGGAGAGCCACCCCTCGCGCTCGTACTTGAGAGCGCTGCTCTGCACCTTGCCCCTGGCAATCTGGTCGAGCGCCCGGCAGGTGTTGACCACGGCCGCACGATACTCGCGCTCGTCGGTGAGCGCGCGCGACAGCGCCAACACGTCCTCTGCAAGCGCGTTCGGGTCCATCCGCACGTTCTCGACCTGCGATATCGCCACTACGGCATCGCGAACCGCCCCGCCGCTAACCGGCATCGAGCACCGCCCTCACGTCGTCGCCCCGCTCATCGAGCGCTGCGAGCGCGGCCCTGGCAAGGTCGTCGCCCTCCATCCAGTCGTCGTAATCTCGCCGCGCGTTGACGATGGCGGCCATGCTGGCCTGCTCGAGCCTCGCCTCCAGGTAATCTATCGTGTCGAGCATGGCGCCCATGCCGGCGTCCGACACGAGCCAGCCGGCATTCGCGCCGCGGTCGACGATTTCCATGACGTCGCATTCCGGGAGCTCGTCCCGCCACGCCTTGCCCCGCGCCAGCTCCGTGACGTTGACGCGCCTCGTCGCCCTGACGGCGTATCTGACGGAGTTCGCCTTATCTATCGTAGCTTCCGGCGCCATCGTTGCCCCCTCGGTCGCGTTTCTTATCACGTAGTATATCACATTTAATTATGATATATGCTGTGATGCCGAAAGGATGGCGTCAGAGGATAGGCCGGTGGTTCGCGCAATCACGCACCGGTGAACCAGGTCGCCCCCAACACCCTGCACGGCTTGGGTGGAGCGCCGGAGGCTTATCTGCGCTTGCGTGGGAGCGGCTACTTCACCCGCACCTTGAAGGTGACGTCCAACACGCGGTAACGGGGGCAACGTGCCCCCGCCGAACACAGAAGCCCCACCCCCGCGTTATGGTGACTACGGATATCGTAAATGACCCGCCTTCGCGTCACGTTGCACCTTATAATGTTGCAAAGCGGCGCCGACCAGAGGAGGCCATCATGCCAAAGGCATCGACGTACCAGTGCCCCAATTGCAACGGCGTTCTCCGCTTCGACCCGGCGAGCGGGCACCTCGTCTGCGATTTCTGCGGCGGCTCGTTCGAGCAGGGCGAAGTCGAGAAGGACATCCCCGTGAGCGCCGAGGCGGTCGAGCGGCAGGACGTGGCGCATGTGAAGACGGTCGACGAGTTCCTCGAGCGCGCGCCCTGGGCGGCCCTCGCGGACGGGCAGGCGGGCGCCGTCGCCTACTCGTGCCCCGCATGCGGGGCGCACGTGGTCGCCGACCAGGCGGCAGTGACGGCCGCGTGCCTGTACTGCGGCAACAACATGCTCGTCTCGGGCATCGCGAACGCCGGCAACGTCCCGCAGAAGGTCCTGCCGTTCGCGGTCACGCGCGAGCAGGCCGAGGCGCGCATGCGCGAGCACTTCGAGCACAAGTGGTACCTCTCGCGCAGGTTCGACGCGTCGCTCGAGCACATGCAGGGCGTGTACGTCCCCTACCACCTCTACGACGTCGACGTGCGGGGGCGCGCCAGCTACATCGGCTACCACGAGGACCACGACGACGAGCATACGAGCAAGTCGTACAACGCCATGAAGCGCGCAGGGCACGCCTCGTTCGAGAAGATCCCCGTCGACGGCTCGTCGAAGATGCCCGACGGCCACATGGACGCCATCGCCCCGTTCAGCCTGGACGCGATGCGGGACTTCTCGTCGAGCTACGTCGCGGGCTACCTGACCGAGGTGCCCGACGAGACCGCCGAGGAGTGCCTGCCGCGCGCCGAGGAGCGGGCGCGGAACTCCTTCGAGCAGGACCTGCGGGCCGACGCCGCCGCCGAGAAGCGGGTCGACGGCATCGACGAGGTGGTGCTCCAGGAGACGAGCTCCGAGGTGAAGGGCGTCTCGTCGTGCGTGCTGCCGGTCTGGCTCATGCACTGCGCGTGGGACGAGCACCAGATGCTGTTCGCGGTGAACGGCGAGACGGGCAAGTGCGTGGGCGACCTCCCCATCGACCGCAAGCGCCGCGTCCTCACCATCGTCGCGCTCGCCGTCGTCACGTTCGTCGTGATGCTCCTCGTCAGCGCCGCCATGCAATCGGTCGACGCCGAGAAGGGCCGCGGGGTTTTCATAGGAGGCATCATCCTCGCCGTCATCGTGCCCCTGATCGCGGACGGCATCTTCAGAGGGCAGATGAAGACGGCGGTGGAGGCCAAGACCGCGGGCATGAGCTACGCGGGCGAGGGCCTGGTGGTGACCGAGCGCTGGTCGACGGGCAAGTTCTACATGCGCAAGTCGAAGGCCCGCTCGAAGCTCGAGGAAGAGGGCGTTTAGGCT
>JAFUBE010000393.1 GCA_017460365.1 Eggerthellaceae bacterium | reverse complement strand
ATATAGCTGTTTTCGATCGTTTGCCAGTGCGGCAAGCCCAAACCGGCGAAACTCGTTAGATGCTTCTCCCGAACGCCATCCAGCGGGTGCACACGGGGTGCACACCGCAACGAAAACCTGCACCAAAGTACGTGAATCTGCGCGATTGGCTTAGCGCTGATTACGTTACTGACCTGCGCTTTCACATACATTGCCATACGTCGATACCGCTGTCACGTCGGAGGTCGCGTGTTTCTTGTCTCGTACACCCCGCCACGAAACACCAGCTCAGCCCACATAACGGGCTGGGCTTTTTTCTTGCCGTGGGGCGGTTTCGAGGTCAGGTGTAACATGGCTGTAACATATGGGAACCTGATGAACCGCTGTAACACGCCGTGCAGCACCCCCTCCCAATCGGGTTATATGCGTCAACGGTAATTGATTAGCGCATTGATAAGCTAGACCCTCCATAGGTTATACTGCTGGAAGGCTTGTTGACGCGTGCCCTCATGAAGGAAAGGGCTTGCCATGAAGAGAACCGTCGTTGCACTTGCTGTTTTCGTCCTGCTCGCTGGTATGTGCGGGTGCGCTTCTTCCCAATCCAACGCTTCTTCGGGCGCTTCGTCGCCCGAGCTACCCGCTTCCGTTTCCGGTTCCTCCACGGCGAAGAGCTCGGCAAAGACCGACTATCTTTCAGAGCGCGGTTATGTCATTTCGCTCCAGGGCGAGTTCGATGCGCCCTATAGCGTGCTCGCCAATGACGAGGCCCGTTCTTTCGTGCGCGAAGAAACCGGCAAGGGGACCGTCGATATTACGGAATCCACGGAAGGGTGCGCGCCCGGGCAGAAGAAGGTCACGGCAACCCTGGAAATCGTGGTAGACGAGCAGCTAGGCTCCGACTACCTCATGTGGGGCGCGATGACGGCATTCGATAGGACCACCGGGCGCGAATTCGTGACCGAAGACCCGTTCCGGAAAGACGAGACCAACGTGGTCAACGCGGTCGATCCGGGCGACGTGTCGGTGCAAGAGTACGTGAACAACGTCACGGTCAACGGGAAAGCGCAAGCGGTTCCCGCGAAGCTCACCCAGCAGAGCTCCTTCCCGACGTTCATTGACACGCTCGAGATTACGGTTCCCGAGGACTATGATGGGGTGGTGTTCGCCTACGGCCGCTTCGACATGGACGCGTTCCAGCATTACTCCGAGCACGTGGCCGGCATTTCGTCGGAAGACGAGCTCGTGTTCGACAAGGATTACCCCGCCGGCTATTTCAAGCTCTTCTTCACGGCTTCTAACGTCGAGCGCGACATGGACTCGCCAGCATCCAGGCGCGACCCGAACTCGTTAGCATAAGTCAGCACCTAGGCGGTGGGGAAGTGGCCGCCGAGGAGCTGGAACGGATTGCCGAAAAGGAGGGCTGACCTTAGTGTCGACATGCTCGGGGCGCGAGCGGCTGGACGAATCGCTCACCCGCACGGCCGAGTTCGTAGCGGGGGGACACGGCAACGCGCCTCGTCGCTGAGGCGCTTTACGACCATCGTGGGCGTCGATCTGTCGGCGGGAATGGGACGGCTTGGTCGAGCTCGAATGCAGGGTTCACGTACATGCGCATCGACACAGTGGGAACACTGAGATATCTCACGGCCGCTTGATAGTTTCGAATCCGGTTTTCCAGACCTGCTTTACGTGGTATAAGGGTTATGGGTTGGTTCTTAAGGGTTGAGCCCATCTAAGCTTGGCGGAGGGATTTCTTGCCGAGATAGGGTTCGATTTGCTTGAGCCGCGCCTCGTAGTTCTTGATGGTGGACTCGGCGACCTTGCCCGCCGTGCGGCGGCCTTCCAGCCACACCTCGATGAACGACGAGAGCGTGACCTTGTCGGCGTCGAGCGAGAGACCCTGCTCGTGCTCGCGGCGGATCTTGTCGCGTTCAATTCGCGCCTCGGACTTGGTGCCCTTGACGACGCGCTGGACCCGGACGCGGTTGCCGCCGAGGTCGTAGCCGAGCGACACGCACACGCGCCAGCGGTTCGCGATGGGCTTGCCGTCCTTGT